>CAYSLN010000005.1:0-25970 GCA_964431825.1 uncultured Pirellulales bacterium
CTTTGGATAGAGTTTACCAGGATTTCGTTGTTGCCGACGACAAATAAAATATCTCCATTGTCTACGAGCTTCTTAGCTTTTCGGTAGATTTTGGTGTACATTTGTACGCCCTCGGGGTCATCACTGGCTAAGTTGTAGCAGAAAACCAATCTGCAATCGACTTTCTCCTTGACCCTTGTAAAAACGTCCATCACACCTTCAGGGTCCTTCCAGGGGTCGAGCCGGGATACCTGAGTAATTATCGGTTTGTCTGTCGGTATGCCTGCCTTCTTTATATATTTCAGTATAGTCTTCTCATCCAGTTCCTTGTTTTTCAACGTAAGTGGATTAATAGCCGGACGCATAATCCTCTGGTCTACCGGCAGGTCATCCTTGATATATTTTTCGCTGGATATGACAATTTGGTCATATTTGAGCAGAAAGCCTTTTAGAAAGTCCCAAAGTTGCTTATGTGGGTCGGTCAGGTCGATATGGCATCGCCATATCCAGGGTTGTCGTTTTCTGTAGGGCTTTATCAATGGCAGCGGCTGAGGGTCGTGAACTATCACACAGTCATGGTCGAGGTGGGTAAACTTGGAGAAGTTCTCGTTGACCTGGAGATATAAGCGTTTTTTCTGTTCAGAGAGGTTTAAGCCTGCTCCCTGAAGTGCATTATGAAACTTTTTGGTAATATTAAAGAAGTCCTGACTTCCGTGCAGAATTCTCCAGCCGGTATCTACACCCACATCATTCATCAGGAGCACGAGGGAATACAAAATCTCAGCTACACCGCCGCCTTGATACGTGGAGTTAATGTGAACGATGTGTTTGCCATAAAGACCTCTTGCTCTGGCATAGATTTCGGCCAATGTTTCATCGGGTACGATAGTTCGAAAATTCTCCAGGCATAACATATTTAAACTCCTGCTAATTCTCTCAGTAGCGATCTGAATTCCCACATAGTATCTACATTGAATCGTGCCTTTGAAATACCGTGGCCCACTTTTATGGAGTACGCCTCATTTGGTAGAACATTAAACATTTCTTCATCGGTATAATCGTCACCTGCCGCCATTGTAAAATCACAATTTTCTTTCTCGAGCCAGAATTCGGCGGTTTGCCCTTTGTTTATGCCGAGCCTTCTTATTTCAAGTATCTTGCTGCCTTCGAACACTCCCACGTCCAAATTGAACGTCATGTTCAAGGCAGCGTCCCTTAGTTCCTGGGTTCTGATATAGGCCAGCTCAGGGTCTGCTCTGCGGTAGTGCCAGACCAGCGAAAAGTCTTTTTCTTCCACCAAAGAACCCGGAGTTCGGTCTGAGTAAAGCTCAAGAATAGGTCTGATTGTGTCTTTCCAATCGGTTGTAAGAGGTTTTATACATTGCCACTCCTGGCCTTTTTGCTTGATCCAGCCTCCGTGTTCGGCAACTAATGCTGCATCAAGATTACCGAGCCATTTTTCCAGAGTTGTTTTGTCGCGTCCGCTTATTATTACTACGGTGTTTTTAGTGTTTCTCGACAGGCTCTGGAGCAAACTCATAATTTCATCGTCCGGGCCTGCTTCTGCAGGTTTACCCTTAAAGCTTACAAGTGTGCCGTCATAATCGAGTAACAGTAACCGTTTTCGGCTTCTGATGTAGTCACTAATCAATTTTTGTTTTGTGTGTTGAGATAGTTTGCGTACAGAAAGTTTGTGTTGTGTTTTTTTGATGTCGGACAGGGCATTTAGAAAATCGCTGCTCCATCTCGAAACGTCGTAGCGCACGAGCCTTTCCTGCATTAATCTGCTGCGTTCAATCTGCTCCAACAGGGGCATATCGAGAGCTTCTTTGATGGCCTGTGCAATTGCTTTTTTATTATTAGCATTGACTATCAGAGCTTCTCCGAGCTCACTGGCGGCGCCTGTCATTTCGCCAAGAATTAAAACGCCTCTGCCGTTGGTTTTGGTGGCTATAAATTCTTTAGCTATTAAGTTCATCCCGTCCTTCAATGGTGTCACTAAAGCGACGTCGGCAGTGTTATACAGTGCCACAAGTTTTTTAAAAGGCAGTAGACGGTGGAGATACCAGACAGGCATATAACCGATAGCTCCGTGTTCCCCGTTGACTCGTCCGACGAGCTGCTCGAGTTTTTCTCTGAGTATTTTATAATCCTCGACATCTGTGCGGGATGGCACAGCGACCATTATTAACGTTACTTTGCCTTTGTACTTGGGGTTTTCAGAAAGGAATAAGTCAAAGGCCTCCAATCGTTCGACAATACCTTTGGTGTAGTCGAGCCTGTCTATGGACAGAATGATTTTACGTTTTCCGACTGTCTGGAGTATTTTATCTATTTCCCCCTTAACACCTGGGTTGTTGGCGGCGGTGGAATATTTTTGGTAGTCGATACCCATGGGAAATGCATCGACCTTAACGAGACGATTGCCGACGCTCAGTTTGCCAAGAGTGTGTTCAAGTCCCGCTATTCTGCAGACACTGCTTAGGAAGTGTCGAACGTAATCGTAGGTATGAAATCCAATAAGGTCGGCTCCCAGCAAACCATCCAGGATTTCCTCTCTCCAGGGCAGAAGCCGGAATAATTCAAACGACGGCCACGGTATGTGCAGGAAAAAGCCAATTTCCGATTCCGGGAGTTTTTCCCGAAGAAGCTTTGGCAGCAGCATTAGCTGGTAATCGTGTATCCAAATTCTGTCTGTGTTTCTTGCGACTTTCATGATTTCGTCGCAAAACAGTTGGTTCACTTTCTTGTATTTTTCCCAGAACCTGTCTTCGTATATAGTACGCTCCGGAAAATAATGAAAGAGCGGCCATATTGTTTTGTTGCAGAATCCTGAATAGTATTGGTCGATTTGTTTTTTAGAGAGGTATATTGGTATACAGTTCTCGGTGTTTATTTCTTGTCTGATTTTTTCCTTGTCATGAGCGGTGAGTCTCTCGTTTGTTATCCCCGGCCATCCTATCCAGATGCGCTCAAGGTGTTCGGGCAGTGAAGACAAGCCGGTAGCAAGTCCCCCCGGGCTTTGACGGAAGCGAAATTCTCCGCTTCTCTTCGTTATGGTAACCGGTAATCTGTTTGCGATGACAAGTAATCTACCCATAATTTCCTCGTTTGGTTAATGTTGTTTATACCAAACGCACAGATAATCACAAGGCTAAATACGGTGTTACCAGGTTGTAGCAGTGAAAATGTTGGTTTTGCTCGGATTTTTTCGGGTCATGTTACTTTAGGGAAGGATTACGAACTTTGATTTTTGCAATGGCCTATAGACTGATTTTGCGATAAAGTATTGACCATGACGAGTCAAGAGAAGAAAGATTTAGTATCGCGGGAGCGGGAAAACAAGTCGCTTCGGCCGGCCCTGATTATATCGAAAGATACGGTTTCTGATTATGAGATATTTTTGAGCCATCTTCTGGTTGGTTTGGCCGACGCGTCTATTCCTGTGACTTTAGTTTGTCCACCGACCTGCGATGTCGATTCGATTATTTCCGGGGCCGTTGAGGTTATCAGGTACCCGATTGTCGATTTGCCGTTCGTGGAACGTCTCGATAGAAACAGGTTGGTTGAGCGGCTTGTAAAATTTAAGCCTAACGTTTTGCATTGCTTGTGTGAAAGCAGGGCATCTCTTACGAGATGGCTGGCTCAAGAGTTGCGTTTGCCTTATGTATTGACTGTTAATTCACTGCAGAGGCACCGGGGACGACTTCCAATTTCGTGGAGGCATTGTGCGGCAGTAATAGCACCGACTGGAAGTATCGCAGCTGATATTGCGAGGATTCATCCCCGCCTTGCGGAGCGAATTGAGCAGATAAACATCGGCACTTTCGTAGAACAGGACTGCATGTGTTTTTCTGAGCCTTCTCGACTGGCGAGTATGGTGACAGCTCAATCTTTAGACAATGTCGCTGGTTTTGAGACCTTATTTGGGGCGGTAAGGCATCTGGTAATTGGCGGGTATGAATTTATGTTGGTTGTGATGGGAGCGGGGCGGCTGGAGAGACCTCTGTGGAAATTGTTGGCTGCGTTAGACCTTTTGCAGACTGTTACTATTGTTCCCTGGATGAAGCCCTGGCGTTCGGTTCTCGCAGCCGGTGATATTTTCATACAGCCTCAGCCGGTTGATGTTTTTAATCCTTTGCTGTTGGAGGCGATGGGTGTGGGCTCTGCTGTTGCGGCCTGTAAGGGCGGAGTTGATGATTTTATCATTGCGGACCAGACGGCTGTTGTCTTTGACCCGGATGATGAGCTTAGTATAAAGGCGAGCTTGCAAAGGCTCCTGGATAGAAAGGAGTTTGCACGGCAGCTCGCTAAAAGTTCTCAGGCGTACCTGAGAGAAAATCATTCGGTGAGCGAGATGGTTACCGCTATTTTGCTGACCTATCGCAAGGCGCAAAACAGCTGAAAGGCCGGTGAGATTCTAAATGACTAAGAAGCATCGTAAGAGATTATTTAAAGCATTAAAAATCGTCCTGCTTGTACTGGTAGTGCTTGTTATAGCCCTGGCAGTTTCGTTGGCGGTTGTTGCTGATTTAGGCCCCAATGATTTTAGGTCTTTGGTTACCATAAAGAAAGTAGATGATTATCCCCTGTATGTGATGAGATATTACGGAGATTACGGCTTCAAGGACCTTCAGACCGGCCGGGGCTTAAAAGGCGTATGGAAATGGGCGTATGAAGAACTCAAACCCCAGGGTAATGGTTCTATGTGTACCTGTTTTACGACCTCGAATCAGCAGGCGGACCGGGTGTTTGGCCGAAACTTTGACTGGTGGAACACGAAAGCCGCGTTGCTTTTATTTACGGAGCCTCCGGATAGATACGCCTCGGTTTCAATTGTTGACATTACTTATTTTGATTTTAATCCTGAAGACCCTGGTATTCTGGATTATCTTGTTTTAGTGGGTGCTCCCTATATGCCCTTCGATGGAATGAACGAGTGTGGCCTGGCAGTCGGTATTATGTCGATAGAGTATTCTGATGGCGGCAGTGACCCGAATAAGGAAACTCTCGGTGTTATACAGCTGATGCGTCAGATGCTGGACAACGCTTCTAACGTCGATGAGGCTATCATGCTGGCCCGAAAATATAATATCGTTTTTTATTATGGCCCAACGGTTCATCTTTTAATCAGTGACGCTGATGGAAACTCTGCTGTGGTTGAGTTCCTGGATGGAGGACCGGTTATTACTCGAAATGAACATCCCTTCCAGGCCTGCACAAACTTTATTGTCTCTGGAAAGAATACCGAACAGGCCTTAGACTCCTGCTGGAGGTACAAAACCGCCTACAACACACTGCAACAAGCAGACGGAGAACTGTCGCCACAACAGGCTATGACACTTTTGAGTAACGTCTCTGAGGGCCACACTGTATGGTCGGCGGTTTACGGCCAGTCCACAGGCAAAATCCAGCTTGCAATGGGCAAAGGGTATGAACGTATTTGTGAATTTTCACTTGAGATGAAAGACAAGGAAGGAACCAAAACAAATATCTACCCAATAAGACCAGCACAAAAGGCTGATGAATAGTAACAGTCCCCCTGGTTCACGCACAATTGTTATAGCAACCCATACTCTGCAAGTGTCTCTCGGAGCTGGGCTTTTTTGCCTTCTTCCAGCGGTGTCATAGGCAAGCGCAGTTCTTCCGAAGCCATATTCAGCATTGCCATCGCTGCCTTGATGGGTATGGGGTTGGTCGCCAGGGTCAGCATACTCTTACATAGCATAAATAGCTTTTTGTGCCATTGCCGGGCCGAGACCAAATCGCCTTCGAGGATTAAATCGGTCATTGCTTTAACATCGGCGGGGACTATATTTGCCACTACGCTGATTACTCCCTTGCCGCCGATTGAGGCCAGCGGCAGGGTAAGGGAGTCATCGCCTGATATGATGGTTATATCGCAGAGGGTCGCTATTTCGCTGGCCTGGTCGAGACTTCCGGTTGCTTCTTTGATAGCCACGATATTTTCAATTTCAGCCAGACGGGCGATGGTCTCCGGTGTCATGCCTGCGCCGCATCGGCCGGGGATGTTGTACAGCACTACTGGCAGGTCGACCTCTTCGGCTATTGCCTTGAAGTGCCGATAGAAACCTTCTTGTGTCGGCTTGTTGTAATATGGGTCCACCTGCAGAGTTGCATCGGCACCGACCTTTTTTGCAAATTCGGTCAGTTCGATTGCCTCTGCCGTGCTGTTTGAGCCGGCCCCTACAATCACGGGAACTGCGCCGTCGACAGCTCTGACCACTCTTTCGATGACCTTCCTGTGCTCTTCGTGACTTAGGGTGGGCGATTCGCCGGTAGTGCCAACCGGGGATATCGCGTCTATGCCATTTTCCAGTTGGAAATCAATCAGCTCATCAAGGGTTTGGAAATCAATTTCACCATCCTGAAAAGGTGTGACTAATGCTACCATTGCCCCTGTAAACATTTTCGTCTCCTTGTTTGGTTGTTCAGTGTTCGTTGTTTATGCTTTCTGAATGTCCGTCAAAGAACAACTAACCCGAAACTGCTAACTATATCGATTTATCAACTCTATCATTTGAGCAGTAGCCTGTCTTACGCCGACGAAGACGGCTCTTGCTATTATGCTGTGGCCGATATTGAACTCGCAAAGATCTTTGATTCGTGCCACGCCGGCGATATTGCGATATGTCAGACCGTGACCTGCGTGAACGATGAGCTTGTTTTCCATTGCGAGTTCTTTACCAACCTCCAGCTCAGTTAATCGTTTTTTAATAGCCCTTTGGCTTTTGGCATTTGCATACATACCCGTATGCAGTTCGACAGCGTCACAGCCGGTCTGGGCGGAGGCGATTATTTGCTTTTTCTCCGGCGTGATGAAGGTGCTTACCAGGACGCCTTTTTTGTGCATTCTTTTGACAACTTCAGCCAAGCGGTTTTTATATTTGGCGCAATCCAGACCACCTTCAGTAGTTAGCTCAGCTCTTTTTTCGGGCACAAGTGTCACCTGGTCCGGCTTAACATCTTCAGCGATTTTCACTATCGATTCGGCCATGCACATTTCGAGGTTCAGTTTGCAGGCGACAGATTCTTTTAGCAGCATGACATCGCGGTCGCAGATATGGCGTCTGTCCTGCCGGAGATGGACGGTAATTCCATTTGCCCCGGCCAGTTCGCACTCAGTTGCTGCCCAGACAGGGTCCGGCTCGTCTGTCAGCCGAGCTTGTCTCACCGTCGCAACGTGGTCGATATTAACATTCAATACTGCCATTTTTGTTCTCGATTTATTTGCTGAATTGTATCACTGTGGTGATTTACATCAAGAGAATAACATCATAAAATATCGCTTCTTATGTAGATTATACGTTCGTATATAACGCTGGAGTGTAAAGATGCCAAAGACAGTAAAGATTACAGCGGGCGGGATTCAGGTCGAAGTTGAGCTAAACGACGGGCCGACAGCAAAGTCCATAGCTAAGGTGCTTCCAATCAAGGCCAGGGCCCAGCGTTGGGGCGAAGAGATATATTTTGCGATTCCGGTAGAGGCCGGGCTTGAGCCTGATGCTCGCGAGATTTTGGAGCCGGGCGAATTGGGGTACTGGCCGAGTGGCAATGCGTTTTGTATTTTCTTCGGCCCGACTCCCGCTTCACGTGGTGACGAAATCAGGGCGGCTTCGGCGGTGAATATCATTGGCAGAACAAAAAGTGACTTGTCGCAGTTGCCAGGTGTTCCTGATGGAGCCGACGTTTTGATTGAAGCATTGTAGCGCTGATTCGCCCACCCTGAAAGCTGCCGAGATGCCTTTGGCCAGGGCCGAAAAGGCATTTTGCAAATTTCCTTTTATGCTCTCCGCGATAGTATCGAGTGCCTTGAGCATTGGTATGCCGGCATCGAGCATGACCGAGAGATTATAATAGCTGGCCGCGAGTTTTTTTGTCATACCTAAGCTCTTTATCTAATTATCTAACGGGCTTGTGTGTAGAGATTGCCTTTTGATTCTATCATTGTGCCCGTTTGTATCAAGTAAATTAAGCGGCCGGTGCGCTATTGCCAAATCTAGTCTTGTGGTTTAGTATATCGGCTATAGGATTGAGGGGTATGAAAGCTCTAATTACCGGCTCGTGCGGGAGATGATTTTCGTAAGTAGATGGCACAAATAAAGGGGCAATAGAACCCAATGAATTATTCGTAGGGAAAATGCTATGAAGCTTGGTTGGGCCACACGGATTACAATTCTTCGGATACTATTGATAATTCCGTTTGTCAGTTGTATGCTGAAGATAAATGACCCTGACCTTACACCCGTTATGCGCAATGTTATGCGCTATATTGCGAGTGTTGTTTTTTTATTTATGGCGGTCAGTGACGGCCTTGACGGCTATTTGGCCCGCGTGAAGAAACAAATTACAAAGCTTGGGACATTTCTCGATCCCATTGCCGATAAGCTGCTTGTTACTTCAGCATGTCTGCTGCTGGCCTCGCAGAGAGCACATGTTGAGGGGTTCCTGATTCCGACGACGGTCGTGGTCCTGATAATCGGCAAGGACCTGTTTTTGCTTCTTGGTTTTGTAATTGTTTACCTTATTACTTCTCAGAGTCTTATTGTTCCAGTGTTCATCGGCAAACTTGCCACCACCCTGCAGCTCTCGATGGTGGCCGGGATTCTGATTGCTCCTGAGGTTTCTCGTGTGTTACCCGGCTGGATATGGTTCCTTCGTTTTCTCTGGTGGTCTGCGGCGGTAACCGCCATACTGGCAACGCTTATTTACATTCGCAACGGGAGCCGCTATATTGAAGAATACGAAAAAGGTGTGGCGAACGATGGTGGTCAAGACGGTAACGCAAGGTTAAAAAAGTAGCGGCTAAGTACTAATAATGGCAGTAGAATTCAGCGAAATACCGCAGGTTCTGGAAGAGCTTCGACAGGGCAGGATGATTGTCCTTGTTGATGCCGAAGACCGCGAGAACGAGGGGGACCTCATTTGTGCGGCGGAGAAGGTAACTCCGGAGATTATCAACTTTATGGCCAAGTTCGGCCGGGGTCTTATTTGTCTGCCGCTTACTGCAGAAAAGTGTGATTCGCTCGGTCTTTACCAACAGACGGTTGAAAATACAGCCCGTTTCGGGACGGCTTTTACAGTTAGTATTGATGCAGCTGAAGGCATAAGCACCGGTATCAGTGCCGCTGACAGGGCAAGGACAGTTCAGGGGGCTATTGCCGATGACTCAAAGGCCACTGACCTTGTTCGCCCCGGACATGTATTTCCACTGCGTGCATGTGGAGGTGGAGTGCTGGTTCGGGCCGGACAGACTGAGGGAGCAGTTGATTTGATGCGATTGGCGGGGCTGAAACCTGCTGGTGTCATATGCGAAATTATGAGCGAAGACGGCTCGATGGCACGGGTGACGGAGCTGTTGGAATTTTGCGAAAAGCATAATCTCAAGATTGTTTCCATTGCTAAGCTTATAGAGTATCGGCTCCAGCGTGAAAGCCAAATCAAGCGGCTTGAATCTGTGAGTTTGCCTACCGACTACGGTGAATTTAAGCTTATTGGATATGGAAGTATCACTTCACCTGAGCCGCATCTGGCGCTGTGCAAAGGTGGGGTTGGACAGCTCGATGAAGATGGCAAACCCATTGAGCACACAGAGCCGGTGTTGGTAAGGGTGCATTCGGAGTGTATGACCGGTGATTTATTTCATTCACAGCGCTGCGAGTGCGGGTATCAACTGATAAGCGCGATGAAGATGATAGAAAAGACCGGCAAGGGGGCCCTGATTTATCTGCGACAGGAGGGAAGAGGCATCGGGCTGACAAATAAACTGCGGGCTTACAAACTACAGGAGCAGGGCCTTGATACTGTGGAGGCGAATCTGCAGTTGGGCTTTATGGCCGACAAGCGAGATTATGGAATCGGAGCCCAGATCTGCCGCGATTTGGGCCTTAGAAACATACGTATCCTGACCAATAATCCCAAGAAGATAAGTCGGCTGGAGGTCTATGGTATTAAGATTGTTGAGCAGATACCACTCAGGGCTAAGCCGGGCAAGCACAACATTGATTATTTGAGAGCGAAGAAGCATCACTTTGGTCATATGCTTGATGAGGATTTGTAATATGAGAATTGCCGGCGGTGTAATAGTATTGAAGATACTTTTCGTGGTATTTCTTTTAGTGCAGGCTGGTTGTGAACAGATGCCGGTGTCTGCTGGCTCGTCTTCTAAGTTCGATTTTTCTGTCTATGCTGCTTATGCCCCGGCGAAGATTGATATCTTGCCGTTGACCGAATTTATCAGCCTCAAGGATGTTCAGGAGGATTCAGGGTTAAACGTTTATGTAAGCTTATTGGATTCCTTTGGTTCTGGGAAAAAGTCGCCGGGCGTATTTCGTTTTGAGTTGTATAATTATATTCAGCATTCAGCAGAGCCTAAAGGCAAGAGAGTTGTCATTTGGCCGGACATAGATTTAACGGATTTGACTGAAAATAATGAATACTGGCGGGACTTCCTGAGGGCCTACGAGTTCAATTTACCTTTCGAGTTGGCTGTGGATCGCAGCCACATACTACAGGTGACGTTTCTGTGTCCAAACGCCAAGCGACTTTCAGATGAGTTCCTCCTTAAGCCTATACAATAATTTTTCCTCATGCGTGCTTATAATAGCTTGCAATAGAAGAACTTACGTTCTGCCAATCGTCCTAATCATTTTTTTTGAAATCTGGAGATAATTTTATAGACGTAGAAAGGGGCAATATAGCAGAGCCACAATAAGCGAATATGGGCATTATAGGTGTTTTAGGCCCTCCCGTAAGAAGGAGGGTGAATTCAATTTTTGGAAAGAGGAGGAGTATTATGTTTAGAGGTAGTTTATTACTTATTCTTGTTGTTGCAGTATTGCTCGTAACAGCCGATGCCCAGGCAGTTACGGTTACCACTGCGACCGGCAATGGAGCCGACACGTATCTTGCAAATGACAGCCAATATGGCCCGGATACGACCCACGGCTCAGAAACAAAGATAAGGGCATGCCGCCAATTGGCTGATACACGCAGCAGAATTGGTTGCATTAGGTTTGACCTAACCGGAGTTTCTGTAGCTGATATGTCAGCCTCGTATCTAATGTTTGATGCGCGCTATCTTAAAGGCTCAGAAAAAGTAGTGGACGTCTATGGATTGATAGATGGAAGCGGTGATAACTGGGATGAATCAACAGTCACCTACAATACAGCAGCCGGCTTAGACCCAGCTACCCTTGGCAACTATGCTATCGATCTCACCGAGGCAGTATTGCTTGGAATGATTACTACCCCTGCTGCTGGAGATCCGTATCCTGTAAAATTCAGTTCGAATCCGACGGATCTTCCACTCGGAGCATTTCTCGGTGCCGATACCGATGATCTCGTGACATTCTTCTTTATAGGAACCAACAACGAAACCGAGATTGTACCAAAAGAGCACGGTGATTGGGCTCCGCCAACGCTGGTTATTCCTGAACCGACTACTATGGTTCTGCTTGGTCTTGGCGGCTTAGCTCTGCTCCGCAGAAAAAAATAATAATTTTGGCCTAATATAAGATAGTAGGTTTTATATATATTCGGGGCCTATGGTGGGTTACACTCACTATACGTCCCGATTGCATTTTGATATCTTGTTCGAGATACAAAATTTTCCCGCCCGTTTAAATTACATTGACCAAAAATGGTCAATCTGCGATTATATCCTGCGTTTTAGCCTCATTTTTAGTTTATTTTTATGGGACTCTTTTAGGCTAATGTTAATCTAATTGAGGAGAAAAGCTGTGCGTTCAGGGCCGGCAAATATCAATGTTGACGATACCGTATTGGTCGAGCAGTGCCAAAAGGGCGATTCTGCCGCAACGGAGAGGCTTATACTCAAGTATCAAAATCGAATTTATAACGTCATATTGAAAATATGCGCGAATCCTGATGATGCTGCGGAACTTACACAGGAAACATTTGTCAAAATAATAGAAAGAATTGACGGATTTGAGGGCAGAAGCAGCTTTTATACCTGGGCCTTTAGAATTGCCGTTAATTTGACTTTGAATTATTGCCAGAGAAACGTCAGGCTTGGGCTTGTATCGCTTGATGCCGACAGCAGTGAACACGGTGAGAATGCAACGCAGAGCCTGAAGGAGTTTCTCAGCGACGAGAAGTCGCCTGATCCAGTGAGGGTCGCCCAGAACAAGGAGTTGTGCGAAATAGCTGTTAAATTATTAATGAAGCTGGATGATGCACAAAGGGCGGTAGTTGTTCTGAGAGATATTGAGGGTATGAGTTATGCTCATATTGCCAAGGTGCTGGACATTGAGCTGGGAACGGTTAGAAGCAGATTAAGCAGAGCCAGAAGCAATCTGAGAGATTTAATGGAGGCCATTTTGTAATGAAAGTGAATCCAAATATCGATGAACTACTGAATAGCTTCATTGACGGAGAGCTCACAGAGAGGGAGCAGACCAGGGTTCAGGGGATGATAGCGAACGATGCACAGGTTGCGCAGCGGCTGGTGGAACTGCAGAAGTGTAAGACATTAGTAGAGTCTTTGCCTCGTGCCGAGGCTCCGTCTGAAGTGCTTGAGCAGGTGAAAGCCATGGTGGAAAGGAGGACGCTATTGGGTGAGCAGTCTGCTTCTTTTGAGGCGAGTGAAGGAGCGAGACATTTGCTGTTGCGCAAGGTAGTTGCTGCCGCAGCTATGATTGGGCTGGTATTTGTTTTAGGTGTTGTGATTTACACAATTGTTGTTCCCACGGGTAGCACTGAGCGAATGGTTGCTGTTGGGCATATTGAGCCGGATGTAAGAACCGGAGCGGTTGAGCCCACCACGGGTTTGGTTGCAGCGGCCGGGTTCAGAGGCAGGCTTGAATTGAAGACAGATACCCTGACTGCTATTGACGCATTTATCAAAAGGGCCATTGAAGATAACGGCCTTTCGGATTGTCTCAGTCCCCAGGGACTGGAGGGCAAAGGAGTATATTCTCTTAGCTGCAGCAGGGACCGCCTGAATTTATTGTTGGCTGATTTGGGCAATATTTGGCGCAAGTTTGATTCGGCGACGTTATTCGTTGAGACTGAGCAGTTCGCTGAGCAAATTGTGGTTGATGCCGTCACAGTTGAACAGACCGTTGATATTGTTAATCAGGACAGTCGCGAGGCTTCTCTGGCGCTGGCTAAGGATTGTGCCCTGTTAAACACAATGGTGGCTTCTATGCCGGGCAGGCAGATTATGACTGCTATCGATGAGGTAAAGATTGATTTGGTGGATATACCAAAACCGGTTCTGACTGGGAGCGAAAAGGGTCTTAGAAAACCAGCAGACACAGTATCAGAGGGACCTCAAGCGAGTCTGACGATAGTGCTTGTAGGTAGTGAGTAATTGAATAGATGGGCGCAGATGGCTCACGGTTCGGAGTGCTGAAATAATAGCTTACAGTCGACAGGGATAGTAAACGGGTAAGGATGCTTGAGATACAAAACTGCTGTCTGGTAGTTGTGGATGTTCAGGGTAAGCTGGCGCAGTTGATGCAAGGCAGACAGACCCTGTTCGAAAACATACAAGTCCTGATTAAATCAGCCAAAATCCTCAATATTCCAATCCTTTGGTGCCAACAATGCCCCGCCTCGCTTGGGCCGACAGTGCCTGAAATAGCACAGCTTCTAAAAGATGATGAGCCGATAAACAAATCAGCTTTTAGCTGCTGTGGTGATGAGCAATTTAACATCAGGTTAAACGAGCTGGCACGAAATCAGGTTCTGTTGTGCGGCATAGAAACCCATGTTTGCATTTATCAAACAGTGGTCGATTTACTTCGCAAGGGCTTTAGTGTGGATGTGATTGCAGATGCCGTTTCTTCGAGAACCATGGAGAACAAGCAGATTGCAATAGAGAGAATGACCGCCGGGGGTGTAAATATCAGTTCGGTTGAGATGGCCTTGTTTGAATTGCTTAAAACTGCCGAACATGCCCAATTCAAACAAGTCGCGAAATTGATTAAGTAAACATATCTTAGTTAGCTATAATTTCTTCCAGATTCAGAGGTGACAAGCTTTGTTTTTATTTTTTGCAGGTAGTGATAATATGGGGCAATCAGGTTGAAACCGTAAACCAGGTCATTGAGCAGTTTTCTTCTGAAAAGAGTATCATCTATTTTCCTGTTGCAAACCAGGTACATATTTTTTCTCTGGTACCAGTGCTGGATTTCTTCAGGCTTTGTTTTATCAAATATCCTCTTATATTCTTCTCCCTCCAGAACGAACTTTTTTTGTTTTGCAAAAAAAGAAATGGCTTTCAGGAATTCCTTGGGATTTTCGTCAATCATCTCCCTGAATTTGCTCATTATCACCGGTGCAGCGTTATAAAATCCCATTCCGTATCGATACGAATCCACGGATAGCTCAAAGAAATAACCGCTCACTTGACTTGTCCAGTTTTTGTTCTGATTCTTGAACGTAAACCACACGGTGCTCCTGAAAGGCGATTTATCTTTGGAGAATCTTGTATCACGATAAATCCTCGAAATTGTCTTGTTAATTACCGGAGTGATTTCAAAGCAGGGATCAATATCCAGCATGAAATCACCCAAATCAGTAACCAAATCCCGCAGTGGTTGAAGAACATATTCCTCGTAATCAGCTCTGTGTGCTTCGAACCAGGCTTTGTTATTATTAGCCTTAAGATCTCGAAGGAGCTTCAGCGTTTTTGGCGAAAAACCTGCAAATTGCCTTTCTTCTTTGTTCATAGCTTTATGCTTTTTGGGACCTTGATTTTTCCAACTAAGTATTCATTTTAGTATTCTGACAATACCACGGTTGGCATCAACTTGTATGGTCTGGCCGGTTTGAATGATTTTTGTAGCTGGACCTACGTTTACTACAGCTGGAATACCATATTCACGTGCAATAATGCTACCATGTGAAAGCATTCCGCCAATATCCATGACGATCGCAGCTGCTGGAATAAAATATGGTGTCCATCCGGGATCTGTAAACGGTGCCACAAGAATTTCACCTGGCAAAACCTGTTCATCAGTATCAGCTTTGAGAATTACACGAGCTTTTCCAGTGACCACGCCAGAACTTACTGCCAAACCGTTTAATACCTCAACATTGGTATCTACGGCATCAGGAATAAAGCTGTCAGAATCAAATTTGCCAATGACTACCGTTGGCGGTGTAACAGATTTGTTCTTTTCATATTCGGCCCGGCGAGAAGTAATTGTTTCTTTAACATCGAAGTTAGCTCTGCCCTGTGTCACCGGCTCAATCTCTTCAAGTTTCAAAAAGAAGATGTCATCGGTATTTTCAAGTATACTTTTGTTATTAAGTCTTTGACCAAGTTCGAGTAATATGTTACGTAAAGCTGCTGTGTATCTAACTGTTTCGCTCTTCCAGTTTTCGCGAAAGATAAGTCCTTGCTGTGCCCTATGAACAATGTGATTGAAAATCATTCGTTTTGCAGGATTTTTTAATTGTTGACGGCATCTATTGGTTAGTTGTTCACGTTTTCTAATATGATTGCGATAGTTTTGTATCGGATCAGTTTGGCTGGAACTGCTAAGATAATTGCGTACTGTTGAGAGGATATAATCGGGTGTCTCGGACCAACGCGGATTGAACACTTCCATTTCGCCTCGACAATGATGGCCATGATGGGCCATGAATTCATCCCATTTTTTCAGGAACTCTTCTCCTCTTTCAACACCAGCAATTTTCCCCCGGATGATTTGCCAATTGCCGTTTGAAAGTATTGCCGTTTCTACTTGTGAAGATTCGCGTGCTTTAACGGCTAAATTCCAAAGTTCAAATCCGGCTTGAACATTGTCCATGCCATTCAATCCACCAAGCAGTCTGTTAGCAATGGTGCCATTCTCATCGTTGAGCCATTTTGCACAAATCAAACGAAGAATTGGAGAAACAAGAATTCCAATTAAAACGCATAAGAGATCACAGCTTTCAAGAGTATCCTCAATAGCCGTTATAAACTGTCTGGCGAGTTTTTCGTCAGTCATCGCCAAAACATCTAAATCTCGCAGTTTCTTACTGCTATTACTCAGTTCTTTGAGAACCTTCATGCTCTTTTTCTGACTATGAGAAAAGATGTCACAAATAGAGTATGAAACTCTTATAATCATTTTAGCATAGCTGAATCCTAGGTCGGGGATGTCCTCATCTGGAATGTCGAGCTTACCAAGTTCATACACTTTGGCTTGCTCGCCACCAAAACTGTCATTGAGGCTCAAATTCCACTTCTCAGGCAAATGTTGAGCAACACCCATCGCAGTGTTAATGTTGAAATAAACCCTACTGGCAACTAGGCCAGCTAATTGATTATTGCCAAGGTTAGCACCGAATAAACGAATGGTTGATTCGAATAAAGGATTGAACATTAATTCCATTACCGACCATGTAACTGGTGTCATAGCATCTGGGAAGACTTCGCCAACATTAGCGTTTGTCCATGCCTGGCATTCTTCCCATGATTTTTTTGCTGGGATAACAGTAATGGGCCTTGATTGGAGAAAATAGATTTTATTTTCGTATATAGCCCATTCGATGTCCTGAGGACTGCCAAAGTGTTTTTCAACTTTTTTGCCAAGTTTTACGAGCCTCCTCACTACAGAATCGGTGATACATGACTCAGAAATCAAGTTCTTAGAAACTATCCGACATTGCTTTTTGCCTACGACAAATCGCTGTGGTGTTGCTTTTCCTGAAACCAGAGTATCACCGAGTCCTGGAACAGTCTCAATTATCATTCTGCTTTTATATCCATTAATAGGATCGGCAGTAAAAATAACCCCAGAAGCATCCGCCTCAATAAATGTCTGAACAATTACAGCCATATTTACTTTAAGATGGTCAAAACTATTTTTCTGACGGTAGTCATACGCTCGCTCCGTCCACAGCGAAGCCCAGCAATTCTTTACAGCGTCGATGCAACTTTCGAGGTCGACGATACCCAGATACGTATCATACTGGCCGGCAAAAGAGTGTCCCGGCAAATCCTCAGCGGTAGCTGATGACCGAACCGCCACACGGTTAGCGGCAAGTTTGTGATAGTGATTTTCTATCTCGTTGCGAAGTTTAACTCCCAAAGGAGCATTGACGATAGCTTGCTGGATTTCTAATAAAATGGACTTTCTTTCTTCCGGTGAGGCCGAATTAAGTTTGTCTAAAGTCGATTCTACCTTGCTGACAAGTTCATTGGCCTCTAAATATTCACGGAAGGCCGTTGCCATAATACAGAACCCGGATGGAACCTTAAGGCCAATCTGGTTCATTCGACAAAGGCTCATCGCCTTTGCTCCTACTATGGCCTCATCGAGATATCGGATGGTATTTAGGGGAATAATTTTGACTTTACTTATCATCAAGAGTTACCTTAAATACTTTGTTCCTTTTCATATATAGTCAGGTTGTCAAGTATCTTTGATAAGTTATTTTCAAATCGGCCGATTTCTTTTTCAGAAAAACCTTTATAAAAAAGCTTGGTCATTTCCTGCGATAACTCTACATATTTACTCTCAAGAGCTTTATCCTTTTTTGTGCGGTGTATCAGGATTTTCCGCCTGTCTTTTTTAGAGCGTTGTCGCCTGACATAGCCCATCTTTTCGAGTCTGTCGAGCATACTTGTTAGGGTAGATTTTTTCAGTTGCGTTTTGTTCGCAAGCTCATTGATTGAGATACCATCAGCCTGCCAGAGCGCAAACATTATCCTGCCCTGAGCAGAGTTGATCTCCACGTTATGCTCTTTTAGTATACGTTCAAAGATTCTCCCACCCACCTGACGAATCTTGGCCATCAGGAAACCCGCCTGTCGCTGTTGTTTCATTGTCTTGGCCATATTAAATCAATGAACTGATGTTCTATAAAGTTTGTCCTTTAATATTTACCTTGGATTGGGAACGGAATAATGGCCGTGCAAAACCTTCCACTTGCCGTCTCGCAAGACATATACCATAGAAACCGCAAAAGGACCACTGAACGTTCGGCCGTCCGTCAACGTAACTGTCGATGTACCTTGAGCTGTAAGCAGGGCAGCCTCCGGCGATATAACAGTTACATAAGTCTGTTCATAGGTACGCTTTAACTTGGATATCCCTTCGAATCCGTTCTTTACAACCTCAAAGGCTTCCTGGCGGGTTTGAAACAATCGGCCATTCTGGATGATAAGCCCTTTATTAGAATCCAGGATATAGCTAAAGAACTCATTTGCGTCTAAGTTGTTGTCCGCTTCGGTCATCTGGATATGAGTTTTCAGTACCGCTTTTTCAATGGTCTGCTGTTGTTCGGGGCCCATAGAGCCTTTATCATTTTCAATTGCCCAAACTACCGACACGCAGGCCAAAACAACAATCACCTTAAAAGCACGTTTCATGTTTTTTCTCCTTTATGAAACTGAATTTACTTATCGATTGCCTGATGGGTAAGCACGAGAAATCGTCGCATCAAATCCAAATGCCCGAAGGGGCCGTTTTGCATAAACAGAATACCGCACATCTGTTCTTTATAGTCCACAAAGTAATAAGTATTGTAAGGTGCGCCGGCCCAGTATATAGTGCCGGCCGAGGCCAGTTGACCATGTTTTGCAGCATCGGTAACTACACCTATGCCCAGTCCGTGTCCCGTGCCTGGTTCGAATGCGCCGGATATGTCTTTGAGATGATCCGCCGTCATCAATTCAACAGTTTTTCGATTAAGGATACGAGTGTCTTCCAGACGGCCATAGTTGCGAAGCATTTCCAAAAAACGCAGCCAGTCTTGCATGGTGGTTACCAATCCGCCATAGCCGGTACTCCAGCCCCCGCCACCGGAAAGGGCGATTGGTTTCTTTAAGAATGGGCTCGTTTTGGAGGGCTCATCTAAGATTAGAGAACCGTCTTTGTATCGATAGTGATTAGGCAAACGGGCCAGCTTTTCTTCAGGTACGTAGAAATCTGTGTCGACCATACCCAGAGGCTCAAAAACCTGTTGTTTCATGTATTCATCGAGCGGTTGACCGGAGATGATTTCCACCAGATAGCCCAATACGTCGATAGAATAGCTGTAATTAAATTTCGTTCCAGGCTCGCAAGCCAAAGGTAACTGAGCGAGTTTCTTAACGAAATCCCCCAATGGTTTGTCCCATTTATTAAAGCCTGCCTCTCTATAGCTCTTTCCACCATAGAGAATTCCTGATGTGTGACGCAGCAAATCACGAATAGTGATATCTCTTTTTGCCGGGACCTCTTTAGTGCCGTCTTGGTTTTCTGCCCCGGCGGCAACGGTAACTTTCATCTGCTTGAACTCAGGGATATATTTGGAAACAGGGTCATCTAAAAGGAAATGGCCTTGCTCATAGAGTTTCAGTACGCACACGGATGTAACCGCTTTGGCCATTGAGGCTATGCGAAATATCGTGTCTTTTGATACAGGCTTTTTGGTCTCGATGTCCATAAAGCCTAATGTGTCCCAAAAGGCGATTTTCCCATCTCTGCTAATCAAAACTGATACGCCTGCAATCTTTCCTTCATCGACAAGCTCCTGAAACGTTTGGTGAATATGCTCAACTCGTTCAGGTGAAAGCCCAACGACCTCAGGAGAAACAATCTTAAATTGGAGTTGTCCGCCAAAAGCGACAGCGCTGACAGCAAGTACCAGCAGAAAAAGCTTACTCAATTTTATATTCTTCATGGTATTTTTGCTTTCTGTTTTTCTACAATTTCATTTCAAAAGGTCCTTCTTTATACCATCCCTTTGCATGAGCAGGTGCTAATTGAAGTACCGTAAATTCAGGGTCATCCGCACCGCCCGGCCAGTGCATTTCCCAGCCGTCCTGCCAGAGTTGTTTCTTGAATTCTTTATCTGTAATTTCTTCTACTTCTCCGCTAAGCATCAGCGTATGGAACTCACCCGGATTGCATAGATAAGCTGACACCTTCGAATTGGCTCGTATCTGCTGCATTTTAGTAGATGATTTACTGGTAACGAAGTGAACCTGAAAACCCTCCTCATGCTGCGAAAGCACCTTGGCTGCGCCGGGATTCTCCTTCTTGTTCCTCAGGTTCGACATCAGCCTTGTGTGAGGGAAACCATCGCTGCCTATAGTACTTAGATAAATTGCATCGGCTGTTTCCATTAATTTCAAGCATACTTGTTTTAGTTTTTTTTCTTCCATTTCTTCAGTTCCTTTCTTAGTGAAGAAGTATTCAATTTAAGTCCCCAGCGACTCCCGAATTTCAAGACGGTTTTAAAGGCTCTTAATGTGTTTATCCAAAAAAGTAATTATCTTTGCTACTGCTTCCGGATATCCTCTTATGATTTGAGAGCTGTGGCCACTGGGTACAACGAGTCGTTCATTTTTTATCTGTTTCGCATCTAAAAATTTCTTTATATTACAATTAGTCTCACCTTCGGAATATATCAGCAATGTTGGAGGGTAATTCGATGTAATGTTTTTAACAGGCAGCAGAGCATTAAATCTATCTGGTTCCAATTCTGGGTCAAAACCCAAGAGCTCCCAGAGATATAATCCCTTTTCGGTTAAATATGGCCAGAGCTTATACCTGTCGCTATGTGTACCCACCGTGATTGTAGTATCGCCTACTATGTCGTATGGTTTCTCTTTCTTTTTCAATACTGATTTGTCCCCATTGCTCCTTCCAGCCCATTTGAGATCACCGGGGCCGGAGACGGCAACCACAAGTTTTGGAGGAGGTTGCATACGAAAACCGGCAGTAAGTGCGAAGGTACCACCTGATGAACCACCTATAACAGCCAGTTTATTGGGGTCTGCGTTAAATAATTCTGGTCCTTTTTCTCTGACCCAGTAACAGGCATCTATTACATCTTCTGTCATCTGTTCCAGTTTTGTTTCCGGGGCCAGGCGAAAATCTATTGAAACCATGGCATAATCAGCCTCTATTAACTTATCCAGCACGGGTCTCCATCTTTTGCTCAAGTTATGACGGCTGTCAGCCATGTACCAGCCGTGTATGTATACTATGACAGGTCGGATTTTATTTTTCTTTGGCAGATAAACATCTGCCAATATTTCATGACCGCCAACTTTCTTATAGGTATATGTTTTTTTAATGAAATTCTTTTCTTCTTCCACATTCGATACCGTTTGTTTTTTGATAACAGCTTTTTGGATAGCCGCTGTCTGTTCTTCCGTAAGCCCCTCTTTCTCGAGCTCTTTCATCCCCGCCAAAAGTATCACTCCAATAATCACAATTAACATTAACACTTTTTTCATAATTAGTTCCTTGCGAAAATAGTTAGTTTAAACTTTTTAAATTCGCTTTTTCTCCTCTTTCAAAAATCGGTCTTAGTTTACTTGAGATAGATATCTAAAAAAGAAACAATCTTTTCCACTGCTTCCGGATAATTCCATATGATTTCCGAGCTGTGCCCATCCGGCACAACAAACAACTCATGCTCAATCTCCTTAGCTTTTAGAGCGTTTGCTAACTTCTCCGCATGGGAAAGGGGTACAAGTCTATCTGTCCTGGCATGAACGATTAGTGTCGTAGGATAATCATTCGTTATGTTCTCAAGAGGTATCAGCCTCTTGAATCTCTCCATATCCGACTCCGGGTCAAAACCCAGGACTTCAGAAAGCGACAGCCGGTTCTGCGCCAACCACCTCCACAGTTCCATTCGCCGAGTGTACCCGCCGTCGGTGACTATCTTGTCACTGACTACGTCATAAGGAGTTCCCTTCTTTATCAACGACCTGTCGCCTTTCCACATTTTTGCATCTTTGGCCTCGCCGGCGGGAGTGGACACAATAACTAATGCCTGTGGCTTTGGCTCGACAGTGTAACCGGCAATCAAGGCCAAAACCCCACCGGCTGAACCACCCCCCACAGCTATTCTACTTGGATTAATATTAAATAGCTCTGGCCCCTCTTGCCTTACCCACTTGCAGGCGTCTTTCACATCTTCGACTATTTCTTCTAATTTTGTCTCCGGCGCAAGACGATAGTCGATAGAAACCACCACGTAGCCTGCCTCCAACAGCTTATCTCGCAGAGGCTTCCTGCAGCCGGTTCGGTTTCCGAATATGAATCCTCCTCCATGCAAATATATTAAAACCGGCCGGATTCCACCCCCCTCCGGCAAATATACGTCAGCAAGAATCTTATGTCCCTCCACTTCTTTATAAGCATAGGTCTCTTTGCGATAACCTTGCTCCTTTGTCTTTACACCTCTCACTGATTCTGTAAACAGTCCTGCACCAAGGTTACTTCCAACTGCCCCCGGCACAACGTGCAGGTAGTGCTTTGACTGCTCGTCCTTCTCGAAAATGACCTCACCACTCTTAACAACATCTTGTTCTTTGAAAATGATGTCATCTTCTGTTTCACCTGTCGGCCCACTTGCCACACCGTATCCTGACCAGTATGTGTTATTGGCGATGGCACAGTTTCTTATTCTATACTTCTGCTTGTCACCGGGCTTACGTATCCAGAAATACTTGCTGTTTGTCACGATGTTATTGTGAAACTCAAAATCCTCCGCCGTCTGGCAAGTACATGGCCCCGACATATATGTGCCATCGATGATGCAATATCTCATCGCGCAACCTCGCCCGCCAATCTCATCAAAACCGTCCCACCAAACTGCACTCGCCCCACATCCCTTAAAGATGCAATGCTCTACAACAAACCTGTCTCCCGTCGCCAGTGTTGCAGCGTAGATATCTGCACCGTTTCTGTCACCGATAAACATGCATTGCTTTATTAAAAGGTCGTCAAGTTTCTTTCCGATCCGCTCTACACATGCATGCATATTATTCAATGAAGGATTCCCGAGGAACTTGAGTCCTTGTATAGTAACGTGGTTAATCTTGACCTTAATGCTGTAGGTCTCTGTTATTTGATTAACTGCATTTGATCTGTGAGGTTCCTCGACGGATATTATCACAGGCATTAACGCCGGCTTCCACTGTGGCTCATCGGGTAATAGGGTAGATTCTATGATGAGTCGTTTTTCTTTTGTATATTCGCGAGCATTTTCAATAATTATTGCCTCGGTTACAGCGTAGAATCCCGGTGCTATTTTGATTGTCGTCGGTCCCGGCTCGTTGCTTTCGTTGACTATAACTGCTGCTCTTGCTATTGTCCGCACCGGTTTGTCTTTCGTACCTGGATTTGTGTCATCGCCGTTTGAGCTGTCTACGTACAGTACCTCAGCGATTAGCGCCGGCGCCAATATTGCAACAACAAGGGCCGCAAAGATGAACTGATAATTTGAAATGTCCCTTTGTCTCATCTTTCTTTCTCCTCGTTCCTCAAAAGAATAGTTTTATATAAAATAGTACTATATAGAACTATTGTCAAGCGGCAAATTTTCATTTTATATGAATAAGGGCTTGGGTTAGTTTAAGTGCTTGTTGTCAAAGTGATTATGTCGTCTTCTTTTTGTCGTTTGTGGTGGATTTGGACTTTTCGGCAGGCTTTGAATCTTTGGCTTTGGTCTCGGTTTCCTTCTTGGTGGTGTCCTTATCGGTGGACTTTTTCTCGCTTTCTTTGGCTTTTTTATAGCTTTCGCTTCGGTAATCGGTTTCGTAAAAGCCCGAGCCTTTGAATATCACTCCGGCTCCGGCGCCTATGAGCCGTTTAAGTTTGTTCTTACCGCAGCCGGGGCACTTGCGAAGAGACTTGGCCGTTATGCTCTGAAACTGTTCGAACTCGTGCCCACAACTTTCACACATATACTGATAAGTCGGCATCACCATCACTCCATTTCAGTCGTCTCGTATTCGTCGGTTGTTTGTTCTTGCGGTTCTTCAGATGTTAGCTTGTTAACAATTACTTTGGTCGGTCGAATAACTCGGCCGTTGAGTTTGTATCCTTTTTGAAATTCTTCCAGTACTATATCTTCTTCTCTGTCAGCTTCAGCCTTTTGCATTACTGCCTGGTGCAGAGCGGGGTCGAATTTTTCACCTAAAGCCTCGATTAGTTCTACACCGTGCGATTTTAATATGTCGAGCATCTGGTCGTAGATTATCCGGATGCCCTTCATGAACGCGTCCGAACTTTCGGATGCATGCGCGTTTTGGAGTGTATGTTCGAAATTATCCAGGGCCGGCAGCAGTGTTTTAATTATCTTTTCTTTTTCGTATGCGATGGTGTCACTGATTTGCTTGGGGACTCGCTTTTGGAAGTTTGCGTAGTCTGCGCTGACCCGCTGTAGCTTTTCAAAAAGTTCGTCCTTTTCTTTTTGGACCTCTTCCAGTTCGTTATTCTCTGGCTCGAGCTCTTTTTGTTCTTGTGGTTTTTCTTTTCTTTTATGTTTCATCAGTTGCCACCAAGATTCTTTTTCAGTTTTTCGAAGAAACCTTGTGATTTTGGAGAGACAGATTTATTTTCGGTTTTGGCGAATTCTCTCAGCAGTTCTTCCTGATTTGCATTTAGTTTTGCCGGTGTTTCGATAATAATTTGCACAAGCTCGTCACCTGTTCGGTGGGTCCGCATGTTTGGCAGGCCCTGGCCTTTTATTCTAAAGATGCTTCCGTATTGTGTGCCCGCCGGAACTTTTAACTGCCTTGTACCGTTGAGACTCGGCACCTCGATGCTTGCGCCCAGAGTCGCTTGTGTAAAGCTTATCGGGACGACCGCAATAAGGTCGTTTCCATCTCGTTGCAGAAATTCGTGCGGTTTTACTCTGACATAGCAATAGAGGTCGCCGTTTGGGCCGCTTTTTCGGCCTGGTTCACCTTCACCGGCCACTCTTATGGCTTGTCCTTCGTGCACACCAGCCGGGATTTTAACGCTGATGGTTCTCTTCTTCGGTATTCTGCCGGTGCCCTTGCATTTTTTACAGGCGTTGGTAATGACTTCGCCGCTGCCTCTGCACTGCGGGCAGCTTGAGACCATTTGGAAGAAACCGCCTCCCCTTGTCACTTGTCCGGTTCCGCCGCAGGCGGAGCATCGAGCAGGTTTGCTGCCTTTGGCTGAACCACTGCCGCTGCATTCGAGGCATCTGTCCTGGCGGGTGAATTCAATCGTTTTTTCAGAGCCTTTGGCTATATCATTGAGTGTAAGTACCACGCTGGTTTCGAGGTCGTAGCCGCGAGCGGGTCCGGCCCGGTGAGATGACCTTCTGTGGCCTCCGCCGAAAATGCCGCCGAAGAAATCGTCGAGGCCGAACATGCTGAAGATGTCCTCGACATTCATTCGGGAGAAATCGTGCATGCCGGCTCCGCGGAGGCCTTCATGCCCGAACTGGTCATAACGCTTGCGTTTTTCAGCGTCGCTCAGGACATCATACGCCTCGGCGCATTCCTTGAACTTGGCCTCTGCTTCTTTATTGTCCGGGTTCTTATCCGGATGATACTTCATCGCCATCCGGCGGTATGCGCGCTTTATCTCGTCGGCAGACGCAGTTTTGCCTACCCCTAAGACTTCGTAGTAATCCCGTTTGGCCATAATCTCGTATCTCGTATCTCGTATTTCGTATCTCCTAGTGTGCCTTGGTAAGGCATAAGCCACGAGATATGCTTCACGAGATACGAAGCATTACCTTACTGCACCAGGTATCGGCTTTTTGTCTTCATCGTCTTTTTCGTCGTAGTCCGTTACTAATACACTGGTAGTTAGCATCAGTCCTGCAACCGAAGCAGCCATTTGCAGTGCCGTTCTGGCGACCTTTGCAGGGTCGATAATACCTGCCTTGAACATATCGACGAACTGCCCAGTATTGGCATCATAGCCGATATTCTTGTCTTTTTCTATTTTTTCGAGGAGTTGAGCCACTACGACATCACCCTTGTCGCCAGAGTTATCGACGATCTGGGTTGTTGGTGTTCTTAGTGCCTTGCTGACGATATCGAAGCCAATCTTTTCATCGCCTTTGGCATTTGCTCTGGCCTTTTCTACCTGGCTGATGGCACGCAAAAATATTACTCCGCCGCCGGCTACGACGCCTTCTTCTGTTGCTGCTCTTGTTGCATGCAGCGCGTCATCAAGCAGGTCTTTGCGTTCTTTCATCTCTGTTTCGGTGGCAGCGCCGGATTTGATAAC
>CAYSLN010000005.1:26070-27884 GCA_964431825.1 uncultured Pirellulales bacterium
GCCTTTCTGCGGTCGCCGAACCCCGGAGCCTTGACAGCGCAAATTCTTAGTATGCCCTGCAGGCGGTTGATAACCAGTGCCGCCAGTGCTTCTCCTTCGACATCTTCCGAGATAATCAGCAATGGTTTGCCGACCTGTGCGATTTTTTCCAGCAGCGGAATGATTTCACGAAGGTTGGATATCTTCTTTTCGTGCAGCAGGATGTAGACATCTTCGAAGATGGCTTCCTGCGTATCGGCGTTGGTCATGAAGTAGGGCGAGATATAGCCCTTGTCGAACTGCATACCTTCGACCACGCTCAGCTCGTTTTCCATTCCTTTGCCTTCTTCGATTTCGATAACACCCTCTTTGCCGACCTTATCGATTGCATCAGCCAGGATTTCGCCGACCTTTGGGTCGTTGTTTGCGCTGATAGTTGCTACTTTTGCAATATCGCTGTGGCCTTTCACGTCGACACTGGCCGACTCGATGAATTTAGTTACGACCTCAGCTGCTTTATTTATTCCACGCTGGATGGCCATCGGGTTTACCCCCGCGGTTACATGTTTCAGGCCCTCGAGATAGATTGCCTCAGCCAGAACCGTTGACGTTGTTGTTCCGTCACCGACAACGTCGGAGGTCTTGCTGGCAACCTCGTTGACCATTTTTGTACCCATATTCTTAAATGGTTCGGGCAGCTCAATCTCTTTGCTGACGGAGACCCCGTCCTTTGTTACCTTTGGAGAGCCCCAGCTTTTTTGCAGAATGACGTTTCTGCCTGTAGGCCCCAGAGTAACCTTGACTACGGCAGCCAGTTGTTTCAGGCCGTCTTTGAGCTCGGCTCGTGCGGTATCGTCAAACATTAATTGTTTTGCCATTTTTTACCCCTTGCAATTGAAAGAAGGTTGTATTTTCTGGATTCTCACTTCTCCACTATTCCCAACAGGTCGCTTTCCCGTAGGATTACATATTTCTCTCCGTCGATTTCGACTTCGTTTCCTATGTATTTTCCATAGATAACCTCGTCGTTTTTCTTGACCGAGACTTTGTTTCGTTTGCCGTTTTCGAGCAGCTTCCCCGGCCCGGTGGCTATTATTTTACCGAGCTGTGGTTTTTCTTTGGCGGAGTCGGGCAGAAAGATGCCGCCGGCGGTCTTCTCTTCAGCTTCCGATTGTTTTATCACAACTCTGTCATCCAACGGTCTAAGTTTCATAACTCACTCCTTTTACTTTTCGTAATATTACTTATTTGTTAACCCTGTTTTTAGTTTTTGTTTGAGACTTTCTTTTCCGTATGAAATACCGCCGAAGCAGGTATGTCTTGCTTTTCAATTCCGGCTCCGGAATAAGATACTGTCAAATCTTCACCGCCGCTCTTCTCGAAGAAAATAACACTGATGGGATGTACACCTCCAGCCAGCGCTATCATGTCGTTTTTCTCTTCGCTGGCGTGCAATCCGTCGTTATCAACTATGCATTCCTCGCCAATGTATAGTTTGCTGCCGTCATCCGATTGGAGATAGAATCTATATACGCCGGCGCGTGCTAATTTTAGATAGCCGCGAAAACGCAGGCCGAATCTTTCACCCCTCTGGCATAATGATATATCGAAATTCTTCGATATGCCGCTGGCTGCGGGCCGCAGACTATCGAAGTCAGGCAGCCTGTTCCAGTCGCCCTCGTAACACTCGTATTTAAGACCACTGATTAATCCTTCGATTTTTTCGGCAGGGCGGGCAGATACCTTCTTGAAGGTCCTTTGGTTAGTGTCGCCGAGGGCCTTGCCTTCACGGAATACCTGCGATGTCACCGTCGTAGTCTCGCTTATACGAATGG
>CAYSLN010000005.1:27984-30907 GCA_964431825.1 uncultured Pirellulales bacterium
GCCCCTGTTCTTATCAGCCAGCAGAAATGCCTTTAGCACTTTGTTGTCCAGACCTGCCACTTTCAGCTTGCCGTCTGCAGGCCAGTCGAAAACGTGCAGATACAGCCGTGTGTTACCGCCGGCCATCTGTTTTTTCGTACAGCGCCCCCATGAAAGTTTGACAAACGGACTTGCTGTAGTACCGTAGATGCTCTCGCAGTTGACCTTCATCCACTTGCCGATTTCCTTTAGCCGAATTACAGACGGTTCAGGTATCAATCCCTCTGAAGTAGGACCTACGTTCAGCAAATAGTTGCCACCCTTGGATGCGATATCCACAAGGTTTTGGATTAGTGTTTTGCTACTTTTCCAGTTGTTGTCGTAGGACTTGTACCCCCATGTATCATTCATCGTCATGCAGGTTTCCCAGTCGTAATCCAGACCTGTGGCTGGGATATGCTGTTCGGGCGTGGAGAAATCACCGCTGTAGCCGCCGCCGAGCCTGTCGTTGGTAACAATACCTGGCTGAAGGCGAGTTAATGGCAGCAGCGTATCAGCCCGCTCTTTATTCATATTTGTTGGTGTATCCCACCATAGAATAGCGATCTCGCCGTAGTTCGTGAGAATTTCTTTGACTTGGGGTACAGCTATATTGCGGATATACTCATCCATATCACCATTCTGTGCGTCATCCCAGTGCCCTCCGATTGCGGCACCGCCCGGATGACACCAGTCCTGAGCCTCAGAATAATAAAAACCAAGTTTTATTCCATGTTTCCTGCAGGCTTCAGCGAGTGGCTTGAGCAGGTCTTTGCCGTAAGGTGTGGCATCGACTACATCCCAGTCGCTTACTTTTGAGTCGAAAAGTGCAAACCCATCGTGGTGCTTGGAAGTGATAACTATGTATTTCATTCCTGCTTCTTTGGCCAGCTGGACCCACTGGTCGGGATCGTACTTAACCGGATTGAACTCTTTAGCGTATTCTTTATACTCAGCGACGGGGATTTTAGAATTATTCATAATCCACTCGCCGATACCGGAGATTCTCTGTTCTTTGTATGTTCCTGCTGGTACCGAATAGACACCCCAGTGAATGAACATTCCAAATCTTGCCTCGCGCCACCAGCCCATCCGTTTGTCTTTGCTCATCGCCTTTTTCTCGCCGAATAAACCAACCCCTTCTTGCTGACAGCCTGTAATCATTAATAAACACAGCGCTGCGATTATCAGCACCGCGTTTGTTCTGCTCCTGCAGGTTCTGTCGTAATTTCGAAGCCGGGGCATTTTGTTATCCATTGTTTTGCCTTCTTGTTCAGTGGTACTCTCAAATTTTATTTTGGGCTGTTAAACGGCTCTTGCTTTTACATCATACCCATGCCGCCCATACCGCCGCCCATGCCGCCCATGCCACCCATACCTGGGCCGCCAGGAGGCATTTGCTCTTTTCCCGTTGGCTTTTCGGTAACAAGGCAACCCGTTGTCAGGAGCAACCCCGCTATACTAACCGAGTTCTGCAAAGCGATTCGCGTCACCTTTGCAGGGTCGATTACCCCGGCTTTGAGCAGGTCCTCGTACGTGTCTGTATTGGCGTTGTAGCCGAAGCCACCTTTGCCTTCTGAGACTTTGTTAACCACGAGATTTGGTATTGCTCCCGCGTTGTCCGCGATGGAGTAGCACGGCATAATAAGGGCCTTTGCCAATATGTCCGCGCCCGTTTTTTCATCGCCCGTCAGCTTCAGTTTCTTGACCGCTTCGATGCAACGTATAAGCGCCACGCCTCCACCGGGCACGATGCCTTCTTCGATGGCCGCTCTGGTCGCATGAAGTGCATCTTCGATTCGAGCCTTTCTCTCCTTCATCTCCGCTTCACTTGCCGCTCCCACATTTATCTGAGCGACCCCGCCCGTCAGTTTCGCCAACCGCTCCTGGAGTTTCTCGCGGTCGTACTCGCTGGTTGTCGTTTCTACTTCATTTTTTATTTGTTTGACTCTGCCGTCGATAGTCTTCTGGCTGCCGGCACCTTCGATGATAATAGTGTTGTCGTTGTCAATGGTCACCTTTTTGGCCTGGCCGAGTTCCTTTACGCCGATATTTTCCATCTCGATTCCGAGGTCCTTGAAGATTGCCTCCGCACCCGTCAGTGTCGCAACGTCCGACAGCATTGCCTTTCTCCTGTCGCCATATCCCGGCGCCTTTACCGCTGCGACCTGCAGCACGCCTTTTAGCTTGTTAACCACCAGTGTCGCTAATGCTTCGCTCTCGACGTCTTCTGCGATAATCAGCAGGGGCCTTTTGCTCTTTGCGACCTTTTCGAGCAGGGGGATAAGCTTGGAGACATTGCTGATTTTGTCCTCGTAAACCAGTATGTACGGCTTCTCCAGTTCGCAGACCATATTTTCGACATCAGTCGCGAAATGTGGCGAAAGATACCCTCGGTCGAACTGCATCCCCTCGACAAACTCGATGGTTGTATCGAAACTTTTACCCTCTTCGACGGTGATAACGCCGTCTTTACCGACCCGCTGGAAGGCTTCAGCCATAATCTTTCCGATTTCTCTATCGTTATTAGCTGATACCGAAGCGATATTGATGATGTCGTCGGTCTTGGTGATATCAACCGGTTTGGCCAGGGAGGTGAGCATATCGACTACGGCCTGAGCTCCCTTTTGCATGCCACGATTCAGCGCCATTGCGTCCGCACCTGCTGCGAGGTTCTTGTAGGCCTCCTTGAACAGGGCTTCGGTCAGTACCGTAGCCGTTGTCGTCCCGTCGCCGGCGATTTTCGAGGTCTTGCTTGCGGCCTCTTTTACTAATTTCGCCCCGAGATTCTCGTTCTTGTCCACGAGTTCGACTTCTTCGGCCACCGTCACGCCGTCCTTGGTTACAGTTGGTCCGCCCCAGCTTTTATCGAGAACGGCATTTCGACCCCTTGGTCCTAACGTTG
>CAYSLN010000006.1:0-9660 GCA_964431825.1 uncultured Pirellulales bacterium
ACCAAAATTCTCTCGCCTGCATTTACCTCCAGTGACGATTCTATACGCAAACCAGGGCCAGCCAGTTCAGTAACAATTGCGGGGACAAACTCCGGTGGTCCCCAGGTAGCAGCAGAGGTTTTCGCTAAATCATGGTCAACCGCTGGCTTATCCTTATTGCTATGGCTGCTTTTAACAAATGATTTCTCAAACGGGAAAGGCGCGACAAAGGCCGGCATTTTCACAGGGACACGTAGAAAACGCCGACGATTAATGAATCTTATATTGTCACTATGACTCAAAACTAATATATCACCATCATAACTGACCACGGAGGTATCAAATTCCCAAACTGATGAGCCAAAATAGTAGCGAGCACACCAAAGTTCACCGAAAATAATTTTTATTGGCTCTGCTAATCTGACCGCCAATTCAATATCATCGTTTCTCACAACAGTTGACTCAATATCACCTGAGTCCCTCGCCCTTCGGCGAGTTATAAGAACCTTTTTATGTACCGGTATCTGTCTGCTGCTCAATTTCGTTGAATTGGCTGGTGAATCTGTTGATGAGTAATTCATGAAGCCGAGTTTTTCGCGCAGAACAAGTAAATCTGTTTTCAATTGTATGCTTTCTTCGGTTTCCTGCTGATCTGTGAGACTTTCTTCTATCATTTTGGCAGTTACTCGGTCAAAAGCAGCGCCCAAAGTGAAAATGGATTCGCTTCTCTTTAGTCCTGCCTTACGTGCAGCCTCAAGGAGGATTTGACGCTCACGGACGGTCAGACCTCTTTTTTCGGCATGGTCGATAAACGATTGCTCACTGCTTTTTCGTTCCTGCTTGGTTCGCTTGAGACTGACCAAAAGAAGCGTGGTTATTAATGTGACTAGGACAATTACGCCAATTAGAATAAGCCAGCGTTCGGCTGTAAAATTAGTGCTAAAGCTAAATCTCCTTGCAGCCTGCCAGCGTTCCACTGGTGTCAGTGCCAGGAAGATGCCATTCAAACATCCTGTAATTGCGGGTACTATCGTCATCTTAAAATTTCAAACTTACTATCTGATAAGATTGGTTAATTCTCTGAGTATGTCATTGGCAACCCTGATGGTTCTTGCATTGGCTTGGAACCCGTTTTGGGCTTGAATCATATTGACAAACTCAGTTGCCACATCGGCATTGGATTTTTCCAGCGCCCCCCCATGAATGGAGCCGGCACCGCTGGCCAGTCCCTGCGTTGCTACCGCTTCGCCTGAGTTCGCTGAAGAAGTTAAATAACCACCACCAACACTTTCCAGGCCTGCGGTATTTTGAAATAACGCTATCTGTAAGGTAGCAATGTTTTTCTTAACGCCATTTGAGAACGAGCCGATAAGTATACCCTCGTTATTAATCGAGACACTTGTAAGACTGCCCGCTGCATAGCCGTTCTGCTCCCTTACCACTGCAGTAGACGTTCCTGATTCGCCCGTTGCGAACTGCGTTAGACCGTTAAACTTGTTTGCCGTGCCAAGATCTACGGAAATGGTTTGAGGATTTGAGGTATCGTGTGCGAAAGTTATCGCAAATTCAGCTGTATCACCGGTTGTGGAATTTAAACCAGAATAAGAACCGTCGCTGGCGCTAAATTCTATACCTTCGATACGGCGATTGCCGTAGCTCAGAGCACTAACACTACCTGTAACCGAGGTCAGTAACATATCCCAGGTATTATCAGTACCTGTTCTAACAAGCGCGCCCGAGAGAACGTGCGAACCACCCTGGGAATCGTAAACTGTAATATTGACGTTTTGGACTTCCTCGCCGCCAACCGTTGAATATTCGAAGTATCCAGGCACCGTAAGAGAATCAGTGCCACCTGTCGAAGCTGTATACGTCAGATTCATATCCAGTTTGCTGTAGCCGCTGACACCATCGGTGATTACTATTTGGCCGTTACTCAAAGCTGCCGTTGCGTAAGTTCCATCAGCGTTCTGATTGGCAGAATCCGATAGCAACGTATTTATATGAGCAACGAGCGCATCTAAATCAGTGCTGGCATCAACATCAAGGGAAAGTGAGCCGGCCCCGGCCATCAGGGCCGTCCCATCATGATTATAGCCCGATACGGTAATCGTACCTGTTTCGCCGGTGGCAAATGCTCCCGAGAATTGGTCCAGATCATCGATATCTGTACTTCCTGTAGCTACTGAACTGCTTGTGGTATAAGCTGTATCTGAAGTTAACACCTGGGTTTGGGTTGTTGAAAGCTGTGCATCAGAGCTGAGATTGCCCTGCAACTTTATCGTTGATGTTGCACTTGCAGGCAGTGCTGCATCATAAGGAACGCGGATACTGCTGTCACCAACGGTCTGGAAACCGTCACTTTCACCTTGTGAACCGATGCGCTGAACCCGGAAGCCTGTAGCCGGGTCAATCAGGTTCGAGTCCGCATCGACCCCGAACGCACCGGCACGGGTATAGAGATTTTGTGAGCCGTCATTTAATACAAAATAACCCTCTCCTTCTATCGCCAAATCAAGTGGATTACCCGTGTTTACGATATTACCTTGGGCCATATTGGGTGCAATGCCAGCCACTCCAACGCCGCTACCCATTTGCTGAGGATTTGTACCGCCGACATTAGTAGTCGGCTGCGAGGCCTTTTTTATCGTCTCGCTAAGCAGCTCCGAGAACGTTATTCTGCTGGCCTTAAAAGCGGTGGTATTAATATTTGCAAGGTTATTACCAGCTACATCGAGCATTTTCTGGTGGGCCTGTAGTCCTGTAACTCCTGTCGATAATGCAAAACTCATTTTTATTTCTCCTAATTATTCGTTTTAACCAACCGTTTCTTTTTTATTTATTAAAAGTTAGGTGTGACATCAGTTTTTGACCGACACTATGTCTTCCAGACCCAGGTTATAATTGCCTACAGACAAAACTATTTGACCATCAATGTCATTACTAATTTGCTCAACAATACCGCTCGTGATACCTGTCTCTCCTGAGTCTGACTCTCCAACAAATGAAACCTCTTTACCTATTAATGAAGTTGCATAGTTCTGCTCAACAGTTGCAAGCACTTTTGCAAAACTTGAGTTCATCGATTCTAACTGCTCTAATTGTGAGAACAGTGTTAATTGAGAAGCCATCTCATTATTATCCAGCGGCTCCAATGGGTTTTGGTTTTGCAGTTGCGTTACCAGAAGTTTCATAAAATCGGCTTGGATCTTAGTTGATGATGTTACTGCTGATGTACTCATAAGTTTTTTACCTTTTTAAAAAATCCCACAATCAAATAATGCTGTCAGTAACAGTTTTTACTATAAGTAGAGCAACTGCTGTGCCATATTGAGAAAGATAACCACCGCAATATTGATAAATGCTTGTTGCATAAGTAGTTACGAAAAGCACTGATTTCAAGAAACCTTCAGTCTGGCTTTATTCAAAGATGTCTCAAGGGATAAATCTTCCTACGTTCCGGAAAATCTTGCCAGGTCTGATTAACACTCCCGGCTGTAGCATTGAGCACAGCTGAATCGCGCGTGAAGATAAAATTGAACAATTATACAATCTAACTAAAAACAGCAGGGGACCTAAACCGATGCCAGAGAATGTCACTTCGTAATGTGATCCATATTCAGATTATGTTTTTACTTTGAATAAACAAAATCACTCTGTTCTTTACTCAGATAAAAATCTTACAAAACGTCCTATAAAAGTTATACGTCCCATAAGAGTTATACCCAAGATGTATTCTTTGTTTTATCTTAAGCGTCCTATAAAATTGAAACAAGAATAAGAGCATTTCTTAAGACAAACGAACGTGTGACATTATTGGTCCGTCCCATAAAAAATTAAAGTTATTACGTTTTATTTGTCGATTAGCTGGACGTCTCGTGTTGAAAGCATTTGTGTGACAAAAGCGAGAGAGGGGAATGGGATTACCTAAAGGCGATACTAAAAGAGGCTGCGACAACTGAAATGATAGAAGGTGGTACATAAAAAAAATTGGAGGGGCAAAGCTTGTGGTTTTAGGATAGAATGATTTTACGTAACGTCCTCACAGTAGGCAGAGAAAAAGAAGTTCATCAGTTAGCTCAGCAGGTCGGCCGAGAGGTATTTGCGGCTGATGACCTTACTGAAGCATTGGATATCAGTAAGAGAGTTGAACCTGATTTAATCCTTTTTGGCCATCGATTCACACCGAACTGTATCCGGGAATTTCTCGGCGCGACCGATAAGAAACCAGATACTCGTATCGTAGTAGTTGGCAGCGACGAAAACAACACACATTCTCCCGCACAGTTTATAGAAGCCGGAGCCTATCATTATTTGCGTGGCAAACAAGACCATCATCGTCTAGCCGAAATTGTAAATCGGATAAAAAGCAAACTTGAGGTTGGTATCTCTAAGAACGAAGCAGGTTATTTCTTTGCCGATGACCTTGCTGCCTCTGTTTCTATGGTTGGCCAAAGTAAAGCTACCCTTCATGCCCTTAAGATGATTAAACTGGTTGGTGCCTCCCAATGCAACCCGGTTTTGATAGTAGGAGAAACTGGCACAGGCAAAGAGTTGGCAGCTAAGGCGGTTCATAACCTACGACACCCGAACGAACTCTTTGTAGCAGTTAATTGTGCCGCTCTGGCCTCAAATTTACTCCAAAGCGAGCTTTTTGGTCACGTAAAAGGTTCTTTTACCAGTGCCGACCGCGAAAAAACCGGGCTTTTAGAGTTAGCAGGAGACGGTACAATCTTTCTCGATGAAATAAGCGAGATGCCGTTGGATTTACAGGCTAAGCTGCTGCGAGTCCTTCAGGAAAAAACATTCCGAAAGGTCGGCGGCACAAAAGAGATCACCTGTAAAGCTACGATAATAGCCTCAAGTAATCGTAACCTAAAAAAAGAAGTCCAGGTCCATCGCTTTCGAGCCGACCTTTACTACCGCTTGGATATCTGCCCTGTTACTATCGCTCCTCTTAGTTCACCTGAGCGAAAAAAAGACATACCTCTTTTGATAGAATACTTCCTTAAAACGTCATCTATATGCCCCGAGAAAGCAAATAAAATAACTTCTATAACCAAATTAGCCATTGAAGTCTTACAGGAGCACGATTGGGCCGGCAATGTCCGCGAATTGCGTAATGTTATTGAAAGGGCAATATTGCTGGAAAGCACGGAGAAAATCGGCCTGAGCAGTATCGTGATTGATTCTGGGAAACCCAACCAGTTCTCTGATGGCACAAGGGCCGATAAAATAAAGGATTTTTCGCTGGAAAAAGCTGAACGCGAACTCATCGCCCGCGCACTTCAGGAGACAAACTGGCAAAAGACAAAGGCCGCCGATCTTCTTGGGATAAGCAGAGCTACCCTTTATGCCAAGGTAAAACAACATAACATCAAAAGTGGTTCCTCCTTCATTGGCCAGGCCCAAGGCGAAATCTCAGCACCATCGGCACCTGAGCCTGTAGCAGTTGCATAACTAACTGCTGACCGACACACAGCAACTTGGCACAAAACATGAACTGTTTCCTGTCAGAAAACTTGTCGATTCGTATAAAATCCTAACACTTCTTCGAAGCTTAATATAATACCTCCAAAACCCAAAGGGCGATTTTACAGTAAAAAACCCACAAACATCCCCATTGAAGCCCCCTTAGTCGAATCTGGCACAATTATTGCTAAGATGTAGGAAAGGTTCTGCAATGCGCTCTGAGTTCGGGGGGAAGGTGATGCGGTTGGACAAAATTTAGATGTTATGACAGAAGAAAATCAAAAAACTGATTTAGAGTATTTGGGCAGTACGTGGCACGAAAGGGTCAAAAATATCCGCGCCAGGGCAAAAAGATGTAAAAAAAACAACATAGAACATTCCCCCAAAGTACTGAACTCGGAGGATACTACAGAGATACCCTCGGACAATGAACTATTCGTAGGCCCTGTTCATGAGAAACTCTCGGCGCAACAAATTTTTGCCGGAGACGAAGATTTTTACAAATCTCTGGGAGATTCCCATACTGCCAGCAGTCCAAAACCTCTTGATGCAAGGCAAGTATCAACAGTTCCAACCGGATATAAGCATTTTTCGTCTATCCAGAAAGTCCTTGCTGTTGCTATTTTTCTAATTGCAGTGGTGCTGTTGTATGCTATCTTAAAATCTTCGCCAGCGCCTGCCGACCAAATTGTCTCTACAGCCTACCAAACACCGGCTCCTGAACCGCAGGTTGCCGAAGCTGTACACGTAGTACCACAACAGGCCAATAAGCCGGAACCCGTATTTGACTCGACACAACCTTTGTCTTTGAAAGCTGCTCAAACCTTCTATCTAAATGAAGATTATGACCAGGCTTTGGGCGTTTATGAAAAACTCCACAAGAGCCTTTCGACAAACCCCCAAGAAGACTTGATAAAGGATTTTCTTCAGCTGCAAATGGCTTTGTGTATGGAAAGAACTGCCGATTACACTCAGGCCGCTCGCCTGCTAAGGAAAGTTTTGAGAAGTAATTCTCCTGCCGTAAGAGTAGTTGCTGATTACCACTGCGGTTTACTTGAAATGCAAAAAAAACAGTACCTAAATGTGCGAATCAAAGCTTACCAGGCAATTGCCTTGATTGACGCAATAGACTTTGATAAAGATTGGGCTCTGTCACTGAAACGGGATTGTTTCTTTCTGGCTGCAGAGGCCTTAACAAGAGAGGTTCTATCCCTTTGTGATGCCGATAAAGACCTCCCCGAAGATTTGTGGGGTACTCTTGGTGCAGCGGACGAGCTTTTCACTAAGCTGAATGAAACGCAACTGCGAACCTTTCTAAATTCCGGCTCCCAGCGATTAAGCCAGGCTGTCCTTGGCCCACAGATTCAAAAACTTGATCACCAGGGTGGGTTGGCTCGATATGATGTTACTTGTAACGGTGCACCAATTGAAGAGCTGCTGGCCAGATTCGCTGCCAATTCTGCCATAGACCTCCACTGGGATTTAGATTCAAATGAAGAAGGGATTCGCAAACGACTTGTTTATTTGTATCTTCCCTCAGCAACAACACAACAGTTCGTAACAGCGGCAGCCAGCTGTACGGGTTTGCTGGCACGAATGGATGAACAAGGTGTAGTAAATATTCTCAATCCTACGAGGTACTCTTATATTTCAGAACATATATCCTCACTTAGCGAAGAGGCCATTTCACTTTGGCAAAGTTTTTTGCTTAGGTTTCCGGAAGATACGTGTTTTGCAAACGTTCATTTTGCCATGGCACTTTTACACGCCTCTGAAGGTCAAATTGGCGAGTCGATAGCAGAATACAAATTAGTAGCTAATCGTTTTTCACGTTCGTCTTTGGCACCATTTGCTTTACTATACTCAAGTAAGCTCAAAAACAGTCTGCATGATTATCCTGGCGGGCGCGAGGATTTAAATCTGCTTGTTGAGCAATTCCCGGATACAGAAATTGCCAGCGAGGCTTATCTGTATCTTGCTGACACAACAGCTAAAGCAGGCCTTAATAGCGAAGCTGCACGCCTCTACCGCAAACTGTATAATCTAAGCCTCTCTTTGGAATCGCAAAGTGCTAGTGCTCTTGGTGCAGGGAAATGTTTTTATCAGGTAAAAGATTATGAATCTGCAGCAAAATGGCTGCTTCGATACATCAGCCTTGACAAAGATGGCGAAAGCAAAGAGTTGTATTCAGCCTATTTTATTTTGGGAAAAACCTATTTGGCTTTAGAAAACTCTGAAGCTGCTTGCGATGCCTTCCAATATGCGCTCCAGGGAGGGCCAGATAGGTTGGCCAAAGAAGAATACATGGAGACTGTTTTAGCCTTGGTTGAAGCGTATATGCAGCAGGGAAACTTCGTTCTGGTTCTTGATATGTTAGAGGACATTCATTCAGTAGCCTTATCACAGAAAGAATCTATCGAGATATTACTGCTAAAGAGCAAGGCACTTCAGGCAATAGGTTTGGTTGATAAAGCTATTGCGATACTTGGTGATAGAGCTGAATATATTACTGACCCACAACTAAAGGCAAAAGTATCTCTCGGATTGGCTGATTGCTACGTTAACAAAGGAAATTTCGAGCTTGCACACAAGAAATTGACCGAAATTTTTATTATCGCAGAATCAGGTCCTTTAGCATGGGAAATCGCTCTCAGACTGATAAATGTTTGTTTGCAACTCGACCAAAACGACCAGGCTATATCCATTTGCTTGCAACTTTTAGATTTACAGCCGTCAGAGCAAATAAAGCAAGAAGCGTTAGGTCTCTTGGCAAAGGCTTACAATCAGCAGAAAAATTATAACATGGCGGCATTAGCTCTTTTGGGACAGTGGAAATGACAATCAAAAATGAAATTTTAGAGCAAAGTTGTAATTCAGAGCGTTCAAGTTCTCGAACTTTAAGTTTCAAACTTTGCTTTCTGTTTTTAATTGTTTGTTTATTGGCTCTTTTTGGGCGTGTAGAAGGCTTTTCGGAAGATATCGACCCAAATCACCTTTTGGAACCTGCTTTAGCACCAAACTCACAGGGTATAAAAGTATCGAATACAGCGGAGCACTCGAACGCTCCTTTACGCATCTGGCGACTGCCTATGCAGATTGCCAGGAGACCGTTAGGCCAGTGGCAAACACAAACCACTCGTAATGTAGCTGTGAACTTCGCCGCCAAGGTTGATAAAAAGCAATCAAAGTTACTTATTGCACAAAGTCCTACAACCGACCTCGGCCGCCAGCTGTGGCGTGATAGAATCGCCAATCCTGAAGACGGAAAGACCAGTGAAGGCAAAGACGAGCTTCAACAGCTAATTAAGCAAATCAACTCCATCGAATTTAAACCACAGGCTCAAACTCCTGAGCCTCTTATTGTTGTTGAGCCGATCCGAAAAGCTGAACCTAATGAAGTTTCGTCTGATACAGATATTCCACAAGAACAGGAACCGACCAAACTCGAACGGGAGCAGCCGTACGAACAGATATCAGCCGAAACTTTACAAATGCTCAAGGATCTGTCGCAACACCCTGACCAGTTACATAATCCTTTTGAGTTAGCTGAGATTTTATTTAACAGTAATTGTTTGAAAGAAGCTGCAAAGTGTTACCAACAGGCTCTTAATCGTTTGACTACGGAACAAACGGACCAGCTTGACAATAAAGCGTGGCTCTTATTTCAAATAGGTAACTGCCTGCGAAATACAGACCGACCAACAGCGCTGCAAATGTATAAACAGCTAATTGCAGAATATCCTGATTCACCATGGGTGGATTTGTCCAAAGCCGAAAGTGAATTAATAGAGTGGTATCTGAAAGACAGGCCCAATACGCTGATAAAACAACACAAGTTATAAGCCTTGTAACTGCAAAAAGGAGTACTCGCCAAGTGAATAGAAGCAAAACAAACGGCACGGAGCCGATTCATAAAAAAGCTCGGACAAGAGAGGTTTCTTCCAATGAGTCACAAAACACCAGCCCAATTGCAAACGTGTTGATAGTTGATGATGACCAGGAGTCTACTCGATTTATACTTGAGATTTTAGCTCGCAAAGGCATTCACGGAACCGTTGCTGCTAATAAAAAAACCGTCGTCGATTTCCTCGACAAGAACTATTATGACCTTGCATTCAGTGTCACTCAAGTGGACCAGCCCGAAGAAGGTTTCAAGTTGGTTCGTCAAATTAAGCTAAATTCACCGGAGATGCCGGTGATTATGATAGG
>CAYSLN010000006.1:9760-20545 GCA_964431825.1 uncultured Pirellulales bacterium
TTAATTCTGGGAACCGGGCAGAGGTTGTCTTTAGCTGATGTCTCATGGCTTTTCGATGAACTCCAGCCGCTCCCACAGGAAAATAATCTATCGATTGATAATGGCCAAACATCGGTTTCAGGTCTGGCGGGTCTGCCGCTTCAACAGGTAGAACGTCAGGCAATTCTGGATACGTTGCAACATACCTCAGGCAACCAGACAAAAGCCGCAAAGATATTAGGCATAAGTGACAGAACGTTGAGAGAAAAAGTCCGCCGGTACCGCCAAAAGGAGTGTTTGCAATTAATTTGAACAGTAGCTCAAGAAATTGTTAAGGAAAAGAAAAAATGGCAGATGCGGATGATAAAAATAAGGAAAAAGAGGCAAAAAAAGAAAAAGACGAACAATCCCCACAGGACGGGACAAAAATTAGTATCTTGACCTGGGTAATAATGGCGATTGTTATAGCTTTTCTCGCCGGTTCCGGTTTTTTCCTTGGTCGGATATTTGCTGGCTCATCCTCCCCGAAAGCAGGCGATTCTTCTCAGGAAAACACGCAGACTGAAGAAATGAAAAAAGACAATTCGGGGACGGATTCTAAGGGCACTTGGTATTACGATGAGTTGGAATCCGTTGTTGTAAATCCTGATGAACCAGGCGCAACACGATTTGTAAGAGTAGGGTTAATATTAGAAATAAGCTCTGGATTGAGTAGAGATAAAGCCAGAGAGCTTATTGAGGCCAAAAAGCCTCCTTTGATAAATTGGCTTAATCTTTACTTTAAAAGTCTTACTCTTAATGAAATGGCAAATGATAGAGACATGAAACGTATCCTGTCACAAATATGTGATTCTTTTAATGAAATGCTTTTTCCTGATGCTAAACCGCAAATTAGGAGAATTCTTATCAGGGAATTTAATATACAATGAGCAGTACAGCAACTCATAATTTGGGTAGTGAAGCATCGAGTATCGTTTCGGAAAAAATACAGCAGATTCTTGCTTCTGTGGGCTCACAGAAGCAAGACGACAGCGACAAGGCGGAAGCTGCTGAATACAATTGGCACCAACCGCATTATTTTGGCAGCAACCAACTCAAAAGGCTTGATGGCTTCGTGGAAAAAGTAGCGAAGAGCTGTACCCAGAAGTTTACTCAACTTTACCATAGCGATTTTAATGTGGCAATTGTTTCGACTACACAACACTTTGCAAGTGAACTTTTTAACTCGGACAATGAGCAGAGCGATTACCACCTTGCTTTCGGTAATGAAGAACAGGTGTTCGGCCTGGTTGGTATACCAGGCCAGACAGCAATCATTTGGGCAACGCAATTACTCGGTGACAGCAAATCTGCAGAAGATTCCGACGGAGATTTATCGCCATTAGAGCAATCTCTCCTGTTTGATATTGCCTCCGGTATCATTAAGGCCCTTTCGGATTCCTATGATGGTTACGATTTACGCCCGCTCAGCGAAATTGTCAGAGGTCAGATGCCTATTGAACTCGATGGTACTGAGGAAATTTGCAAAATCACTTTCAGTGTCAAGAAACCCGACTCGGAAAACTCCTCTGAAGCTTATTTTTTAATATTTTGCGACAAATTACAGACAATTGTAGGGCAAAAAGCACAAACCGGTAAAGTTTTCTCGGACCAGGACATTTCGAAAGCGATGCATAACCACCTCCAGGACACGCCTGTCTCTGTTACAGTCCAATTAGCTCGTGTGATGTTTAATTTCCAGGAGATAATGAGTCTGGAGGTTGATGACATATTACTGCTTGATAAAAGAGTGAACGAACCAGCGGAACTGATTGTCGAAGGCAAAGCCATCTTTCGTGGCCAGCCCGCCAAATCCGAGAGTAAGCACGCTGTCGTAATTACAGAGCTATGTAATACAAAGTGAAACATAAATCGTTTACAGATACTTAGCAATTAGAAGGAAATAGAAATATGGCAGAGACGACACAAGCCGTAGAAGAAAAGACCGAAGAACAACAGGATCAGCAGAACCAGATTGGCCGGGAAGATTCTAAGACACAGGCACAATCGGTTGAATTTTCCGAAGCAGCCCAGACAAAGGCCACAGGCCCGGGTGCAAGTATTGACTTCTTATTGGATATTGACGTGCCTGTTACAGTTGCTATCGGCCGGACAGAGATACCAATCCAGCGGCTCCTGCAGCTTGGCCCCGGTTCAGTATTGACGCTTGATAAACCCATTGATGCCCCGGCAGATTTGTATCTAAAAGACACCAGGTTCGCTACTGGAAATATTGTTATAGTGGAAGACAGATTCGCTGTCAGAATAAAGGAAATTCTCGGTACCGGCGCAGCTGTGGGAGTGAACAAAGAATAATCAAGGCGAATTCTGCTTTGGAGAATAAGTCGTAATGGCAGTTTCTAACAAATCAAGTTTATCAAGACCTGAGTTGCTTAATACACCGGCGAGTTCACACAGCAATATTATTTTGGCTGTAGGTATGGTAACAATTCTTGCTACATTGTTAGTCCGCATGCCGACGCCGTTATTGGATATGCTTCTGGCCTGTAGTATATCGCTGGCTGTAGCTGTTTTAATCATTACCATGTTCTCAAAAGAAGCCCTTGAATTGTCTACATTTCCTTCGCTGCTTCTTTTCGTAACTCTGTTTCGGCTTTCGCTTAACGTGGCTTCCACAAGATTGATATTACTACAGGGCAATGCCGGAAAGATTATCCAGACCTTTGGCGACTTTGTCGCCGGTGGAAGTTTTGTAGTTGGACTGGTAATTTTCCTGATCATTTTTATTATACAATTTATAGTAGTCACCAAAGGTGCGGAGCGAATAAGTGAAGTTGCTGCTCGTTTTACACTTGATGCTATGCCCGGCAAGCAAATGGCAATTGACGCAGACCTCAACGCAGGAACCGTTACAGAGGCTCAGGCCAACGAGCGCCGAGCAAAAATTGTCAAGGAAAGTGAATTCTATGGCGCAATGGATGGTGCCAGCAAATTTATTCGAGGTGACGCTAAGGCCGGCATCATAATCACTGCCATTAACATCATTGGCGGAATAGCCATTGGTTATTCACGTGGCATGACAATTGGCAATGCCATAAGAACTTATTCTATTCTTTCCATTGGTGACGGCCTTGTCAGTCAGATACCGTCGATGATAATCTCCATAAGTTCGGGCTTCCTGGTAACTAAAATCTCATCAAGCTACAGTGTAGGCCAGGACCTATCCAGACAACTTCTAAAAACTTCCCAACCGCTAATGATAGCGTCTTTCATCATTGCTGCGATGGCATTGGTACCGGGGCTGCCTTCAATGCCGTTTTTATTGTTGGCTGCAGTTGCCGCCTTAACCGGGCGAATGGTGGCGAAAGCCGAAAAAAACCGTGAGAAGAAAGATAAAACACCTCCACAAAAAGCAAAAGCCGACAAGCAACCCGTTGAGGATCTGCTGGACGTAGACAAAATTTCTGTACAGGTCGGTGTAAGATTGATCAGCTTGGTCGACCCTCGCAAAGACAGTACTATCTTCGATCGTATTGGGGCACTGCGAAGAAAATTCGCCCAGCAGCTTGGGATTATCATGCCGCTTGTTCGCCTAAGGGACAACATCAACCTTGGGCCAAGCAGTTATGAAATCAGGCTTTTCGACCATACCGTAGCCCAGGGGCAATTAGAGCCGAATATGTTTCTTGCTATGGATTCCGGTACGGTCCAAACAAAAGTAAAGGGTATAGAGACCACCGAGCCTGTTTACGGCCTACCCGCTTTGTGGATAACAGAAGCCGATAAGGAAAAAGCCGAATTGAGCGGATATACGGTAATTGACCCGGAATCAGTCTTTATTACGCATTTGTCGGAAACGCTAAGAAAACATGCAGACGAATTATTGACCCGTGAGGATGTGCAGCTTCTTGTCGACCGACTTCGTAAAACTCAGCCGTCATTGGTCGGTGAAGTTGTTGGCGAACTCGTACCTATTGGAATGCTCCAGCGGGTGCTTAAAAACCTTTTGGCAGATGCAATACCAATCCGCGAATTGACCGCCATACTTGAATCACTGGGAGAATACGCTTCAAAAACGAAAAATACCGATATTTTGACCGAGATGGTTCGAAAGAACCTCAGCAGAACTATTACGGAACAGTACAAGGACCAGAATGGTGAAATTTCGGCTATAACACTGGAACCGGCACTGGAACATCAAATGACTTCAAATTTACGTCAGGAGGCGGAAACACTGAATCTTGCCCTGCCAACAGAAATGACAATGGCTATAAGTACCTCAATTGCACAGGCCTGGAAAGAGGCAATGGACAAGGGTATCGAAAAACTAGTTTTGCTCTGTGATTCAAGATTGCGACCTTCTTTGGCAGCAATGTTATCGCGAACAGTGCCCCCGCTGCCTGTTATAGCTTACGATGAAATCGTGCTCGGAACCCCAATAGAGCCGATAGAAACCATATCCCTCCGGCAGAATTCTGAAATAACACCCCAAGAACAGGAACTTGTGGGAGTTTCAAATTGATATGAAAAATAAACGCAGTAAAGCAAGAAGGATTAGCTGATTATGCCGTTACATGTCAGGTCAATTTCGGTAAGTGTTGCTGTTATATGCTTCTTTGGTATAGCTGTCATCGGCTGGATAAGCGATCTCTCACCGTTTACCTGTTGCAAGAGGGCACTGACGGCAGCGTTTATTGTGTATGTAGTAGCATCTTTGGCCGTAAAAGCAGTTAACACCATTTTGATAAATGCGATTGTAAAGAGTCAGATGAATCAACAAAAGGAAAAAGATAGTGACAGTGGAGACTAAAAAAACTTCCCCTGAGCAGCTTGCTGAGAACAGCCAGGAGCACCTAAAAGCCGTTGCCAAACATGCGTACAGCGACCAAAAGGAAAAGTTTATCGACAACGAGCAAATAACGCAGTTTCTTCCTATGGTGCATAAGGTGGTTCAGAAGGTCGTAACATATATAAAGCCTCCATTGTCATATGAGGATTTGGTCTCCGCAGGGGCTGTTGGCTTGGTTAAAGCTGCTCGCGATTACGATCCTTCTCATCAGGCTGAGTTTAAAACCTATGCCTACATAAGAATCAGAGGAGCTATACTCGATGAGTTGAGAAATTTCTCTTTGCTGCCCGCGAACGTAGACAAGCAGATTCGCGAGGCTATCCAAATCAGCATGGAGATTACTAATCAGACGGGGAAAGCACCAACCGATGAGCAGTTAGCTGGGAAATTGCAGATTTCTGTTGATAAACTTTATCAAACATTCGAAAATGCCCGGGCGAAACATTTTGTTTCAATTGATAGCACCCAAGAAGACTCGCTTCCACTGGGAGCTTCTCTGGCGACAGCCAAGACAACTACCCCGGATCAGCAGTTCGAGAAAGCCGAGCTTGTCGACAAACTAACCGAGGCTATTGGGCACTTGAACGACAGACAGCGACAGATTATTATACTTTATTATCAGCAGGAACTAACAATGAAGCAAATAGCCGAAGTTTTCGACATTACTGAACCGCGAGTTAGCCAACTGCACGCAAGCGCTTTATTTAATTTGTCTGTAAAATTAAGGCAGTGGAAATATGGCAGATAATAATTACAATATAATCAAGCCGGTGGAAAGCCTGCAAAATGTCGGAGATATAGCTCCTGCAAAACGCCGCGAAGAGAGAAAGAAACGACAGAACTCTCGCGAGCAAAAAGACCGGCAACGCCAACCAGCTGAAGATGGACTAAACCAATCAATTGAGGAAAACATCAATAGCGAAATTGCTGAAGAAGACCGGAACGAGCATTCTATCGATTATCGTGCGTGACTTGAAACCATTATTGTGTAAAAGCAGGAAAAGCTAAAGAATGAAAAGCTCATCAAGACACATTCTCAAGAGCAATGATGTTAGGTTGGAAGGACAATTTCGTCTCGATTTAGGCAAAGGTATCTCAAGCTTGGCAAATAAAGAAAACGTAACTTTAGCTCCAGCCCAAGTGCGCATCGTGGAAAACCATCCAGAATTCGCCGTTGTGGAAGTAACGTGCGGCTGTGGTGCGAAAACACATATAAGATGTGAATACACTGATACCCAATCCAGTGAACAGGGGCCTGACCAAAAAATTGATGGAGAAAATGAAAATGCAAACTAATAAAAAATGTTTTTCCTTTCTGATTCTATCTGCATTAACATTTCTGTTAGCGGGTTGCCCGGCTCTTCAGGAACCTATCGAGGTTGTTCTCAAACCTGACTCTACCAAGCGGCAGAGTAACGCTATGTCGAAAAGGTTCCAGGACGTTGCTCCAAGGGGCCAAACCGCTGTAGACTCAGCCATCGAACTGTCAAAGAAAAACACAGAACTTTTCGAACGGATGACGGCACTGCGGCAGGCGAATCAGGAACTTACCGATGAGAACCGCCAGCTTAAAGACCGAATTGTTGTTCTTGAGCCGGAATTAAAACAGGTCAAGAAGGAATTAAACGAGGCAAACGATCTCTTAATCGAAATGCGCATTGAACTGAACAATTGGAAAACCGACATCCTTGGTTTTCGCAGTGAGTTACGCGATGCCGACAAAGCCCAACTGGAGGCACTGCTCAGGGTACTTGAAGTTCTCGGTGGGGAAGTCAAGGAAGCCGAGGATGAGGTATCCCAGGAGTAGGATCAGGGCTCGACCACAATATCACCAAATGAGCAAAGTTAACCGGAGTTAAAATAAACAAGTATTTCGGGGGAACCGAATGAATAGAGTAAAAACAGTATTCTTATTGCTGCCGGTCATTTTATCAGGCTGTGGATTCAATGCAGCATTTAAACCGGCTGCGAATTATTATTATCTAAATCCGAATAAGGACTTGAATACTATCGGCAGAACCGCCCTGGTTGAACTGGCCAACGATTCGGCTTTCCCTCAAATCTCCGCTGATGTAACTGAAGCACTTTACCAAGCTTTGCAAAAAAAGCAGGTTTTCGGACTGACGGTAGTCCGTCAAAGCGATCCTGTCTGGCGAAGCTTGCAGTTGGATATGGACACTGCATACACGCTTGAGCAATTATCTGCAATACACAAGACCTTAAAGTGTGATGCAGTTTTAAAAGGCACCGTTACAGGATTCGAACCTTTCCCTCATATGATGATTGGTCTTCGATTGGAACTTATAGACTTGGCTGACGGGCAGTTACTATGGGCTCTTGAGCAAATTTGGGATACTACCGATAAAACAACTGAAGACCGAATAAATAACTATTACAACCATGATCTTTTTCCAGGTTCTGCAAGCTTACGGGAAAAATTAGGGACAGTTAGTTCGATTAAGTTTGCCAAATTCGTGGCTTATGAGACAGCCGAAACTCTGCAGTCTAAAAGGTAGGACCTCAGGAAAAACGTGCCTTTATCGGCTTAAAGTAGTGTTAACTTTAGAAAAAATGAAAATTTTGGTAAAAAACAGTAAAGTTTTGGCAAAAATCTGCGAAAAGAATGGTGGTTAAAGCAAAAAGGTAGTAAGCAATGCTCGAAAAAATAAATAACAATCAGATTCCGGACATTTTGAAAGAATCATCTGCAATGCAACCCAGTCCATCCGATGCCCCGAAAAATGACCAGGCGGATGCTTCGGTGCATGTTAGCTATGATTTTTTGATTGAGCAGGCAAAGCAACCACCACAAGAAGACCCCGACGCTGTCCAACGAGCACGCCAGCTTCTATTGTCCGGCCAGCTTGATTGTCCTGAAAATAATCGGGCAGCTGCAGAAAAGATAGTAAAGTTTGGGATATAAGAAACAGTAAAAAATACTATATTGCAAGGCTGACCATGGAGGGTCAAATCAGAAATACCTTCTTGCAGTAAGCTGCAAAATAGGTATCTTAATTGCCAGAACGGATTTTATAAACTCGGCGAAGAAATGTGTATGACTACCCCCCCCCAGTTATCCATCCTTCGCCGTTTTTTACTGCCTGTAGGCCGTCTATCTTTGGGAACCTGTGTCGAGTCCGACTGACTATGGATGAGCAAGCTACAATAAAAAAGAAATTCAAGAAGCTTTGGAAATACTACATCCTGCAAAGCTTATTGGCTACCGTAGTGTTGTTTATCCTCGTGCTGGTTCTGGGCAGGTATAAATTAGTCGTATTTAGCGCAATGGGGGCTACCACGTTTATCGTATTTGCAATGCCTAAGGCCATCTCGGCACGAACAAGGAATGTCATAGGTGGCCATCTGGTTGGCCTGGCTTCAGGGGCAATATTCTATCTCACCTCGCTGCCTTTTTTTGTTGAATACCCTCTCGCAGTCGGATTTGCAATTTTACTTATGGTAGCCTTGGACGTCGAACATCCTCCTGCTGCGGGCACAGCCTTGGCTGTAGTAATAAACGAGGTCTCACTCAACGTATTCATCACCATAATGCTAAGTGCGGTGATTTTGTCCCAGTGTCGTTATTATCTAAGGAGCTACTTGAAGGATTTGGTATGATTTCGGTTTGCCCAGCTGGAGTTATGCGTAATAATCGACAAACTGTCCTACAGGATAATCCGAGGTCCCCGAGGCGATACTAAGGATATCAATGGTTTCCACTGGATCGAAGATGGTTATCGGTTTGACAGCGGTATTACCAGTCTCATGTTGTCTGTTATTTGGTTGCATTATAGACGACAATCCGGCACTTGTTTTGCCAAGAGGAACAGAACTGATAATTCTACAGGAAATTCTTTTTACCACTTAATTGCACCCCCAAAAACATAATCCTAACAGATTCAAACAGATAAATCAAACAAAATCGTACTGGCCTAAGCCCCAAATCAAATGTTTTTTCTGCATAAGTGGATTACAGCACGCAGCGGGAGATATTATAGGGGCAGATGATATGATGTCTCTGTAACATTCAAGCTAAATCGCGATGGATTAAATCACGCAAGGCAATTATTCTTTCGAGTTATGCTTTTCTGACTTATCGCAAAGGATGCTCTCAGAGTAGAGTAGCAAAATAAAACTTGTTAGCGATATTCATCAAATCTACGGCTAAAGACATTATATCTGAGTTGGTTTTGGTCGGGCATTAAAGACGAAATTTGCGCACCTTTGCGATTGTCAAATTCCTCGACAGGGTGTCTGATTCATCGGGTATTTTTGCGATAAGATAGCTGTTATCAGCATATTAAACACCACTTTGCTTTTTGGCATGGCATTTGCTCTTAAATAATCAGGAATGCTGTTGCTTGAAAAAAGGAAAGTATCAAATGAGTCCAAAGGCACTTATAACCGGTATCACGGGCCAGGATGGCAGCTATCTGGCGGAATTGTTGTTAGAGAAAGGTTACGAAGTTCACGGTATCATTCGCAGGTCCAGCTCTTTTAATACGCAAAGAATAGACCATCTTTATACTGACCCACATCAACCCGATACGCGACTTTTTCTTCATTATGGTGATTTAATTGACGGGACTGGCTTAAGAGAGATTTTAACTCGTGTCCAGCCGGACGAGGTTTATAATCTTGGCGCGCAATCACACGTGCGAGTTAGTTTCGACCAGCCGGTTTACACCGTGCAGACAGATGCCGTCGGTACGATCAGACTCTTGGAAGCCATTCGCGATACGGGCCTTGATACAAAGTTTTACCAGGCCTCTTCCAGTGAAATGTATGGAAAGGCTGCTCAAATTCCTCAAAATGAAGCCACCCCGTTTCATCCTCGTAGCCCATACGGCTGTGCTAAAGTTTACAGCTTCTGGCAGACGCTAAATTACCGAGAAGCTTATGGCCTGTTTGCATGTAATGGAATACTGTTCAATCATGAATCGCCCAGGCGGGGTGAGACTTTTGTTACTCGGAAAATCACAAGAGCTGCAACTCGTATAAAAGAAGGCTTGCAGGACAAACTGTATTTGGGCAATCTAAACGCCAAACGTGACTGGGGCTTTGCTGGCGATTACGTAGAAGCAATGTGGCTTATGCTCCAGCAGGAAACACCGGGCGATTATGTCATCGCTACAGGCCAAACACACTCAATCCGCGAGTTTCTTGATTTGGCTTTTGAACAGGTAGATTTGAGTTGGCACGATTATGTAGAAGTTGATCCGCGTTATCTTCGTCCGGCAGAAGTGGATTTGCTTCAGGGGGATTCGTCAAAAGCACGGAAACTTTTGGGATGGGGACCAAAAGTTGGTTTTGAGCAATTGGTGGCAATGATGGTTGAAAGTGATTGGGAGTTGGCCAGACAGGAAAAGCTACTGGTTGAGAATGGTATGAAAGTAAGCGTAAACGGAGGATTTTAAGATAATAAACTGGGCAAATGAGCGTGTAGTCATTACCGGTGGGGCTGGTTTTCTTGGCCATTATCTCCAGGAAGAGCTCTTAAGTCGTGGTACGCCACAGGAGAACCTGTTTATCCCCATTATTGATGATTACGACCTGACCAGAGAAGCCAATGTAATACGCATGTATGACGAAATGGAACCGACGATAGTTTTCCACTTGGCTGCTGAGGTCGGTGGCATCGGGGCTAACCAAGCTAATCCGGGTCGGTTCTTTTATGCTAACATGGCAATGGGACTGCATCTGATTGAGCATGCCAGATTACGCGGGATTAAGAAATTCGTTCAAGTCGGAACTGTTTGTGCGTATCCAAAGTTTACACCAATACCATTCAGAGAAGAAGATTTGTGGAAGGGGTACCCCGAGGAAACCAACGCCCCTTACGGTATAGCCAAGAAGGCACTTCTTGTTATGCTCCAGGCTTACCGCCAGCAGTATGGCCTTAATGGCATATACCTCCTACCGGTTAATCTTTATGGCCCGGGAGACAATTTCGACCT
>CAYSLN010000006.1:20645-28435 GCA_964431825.1 uncultured Pirellulales bacterium
TGTTAGTTCCAAAATCTCGACGAAGCGTTTGACCATTGTCACTAAAGGCCAGGTTCGTTCTGCGCGATGAAGATTATCCTGTGCCCAGGCAAATGCAAAAGGAAGCATTACCGCCTCAATATCTGACTGCTCGAGTTCGGCAGTTAATTGACTAAGGGCCTCAAGAATACTCACCGGCATTGGTACTACGTTCGGATCTCCTTTATGGCTGGTTTGACATAAAATGGCTGAGCCGCTGACTATGTGCTCACGGCAGGCAAGCGGCCTTTGTTCATACAACATACATAAGCCATCCGACAAGAACGGACAAGCTAATTTAAGCCCACTATACCATTTGCTTATCAGGCCAGTTTGGGATTGAGCACTTTTTGGAGAATTCTTTAAGGAAAGTGTTGGGGGCCTGTTATCAAGGATTCTTTCTGCTGTATCAAAGCAGGAATTCAAAATCTGGTTGCTCTTGTTTGCTGGTAGTGACAATAATTCTTCTCTGAGCCGAAAAGCTTCTGGAACCGACAAGGGAATCAGGTAGCTGCAGCAGGCTGAGCAGCCTTTACAACAGGTGATAGATTGTCCATTTTTGCTAACCCCGTCCAAAACTGTAAGGACCAGCTTGTTGGAAATTGTTCGGGCCAGCTGAACTATATCTGACAACCTTGCCTGCTTGTCTTCAATGCCTATACGAAAATATACCACTTCGCCAGGAATTTCTATCTCGAGTTCAACAATCTCCGACCTATAGCTATTCTTTGTTTCCTCAGGTTCGCACAGAATTGTTTGAGTCGGTTCTTTGGTCAATCTTCTCTCACTTTCCGAACTTTATTTCTATAGGATTATTCTTATGGCGACGAATAACATCTCACCCGATTTTTGTGTTGCTTAGTGTATCATTTTTCGTCTTCCGAACCAAGCTTATTAATATTATTGGTGGGTGTTTTGGCTTCGGATGTTTTTTCGACAGGCTCTTTAGGTTGTTCGATACCTAGGGCCTTTTCGATTCTTGCCATTCTTGTAGAAAGCTCTGTTAGTCTGTAGTCAATCGAAGCCAGCTTTGTGGCAATATCTTTAACATCTGTGTTAATACCGATAAAGTTTCTCTCGGTTAGGTTCATGAAGCGGTCCATAACGCGTTCATAAGCATCTATAGCACGGGCCGCATCGGTTCGGGATTCTGGCAAAGTGATTTCCGGATTTATCTCGTAGCTTTTCTCGACGCCCCGAATTGAACCGGAAAACACAATTAAAATAAGAGAAACAGTCAGAATTGCACCAAGAACCAGTAAATGTTTGGTTTCTTTTACTTTCATATTAACTCCTTTTTCAATCTGTTTGCCTTCCTTTTGCTTAGTTTTTTCAATCATCCCAAAATTAACTTCAAGCCGGAACTGTCTGTTTTCCCAAATTTGTCAACTTTGCTTTAATTATTTTCCCCAGTTCTTTACCGTCAAACGGTTTTGTGATATAACCGTCTGCCCTTTTGGAGAAAGCCCTGTCTATATCTTCCACTAAACTTTTTGCTGACATCATAAACACCGGTATATGCTTGGTCTTTTTGTTCCATTTCAAATTGGACAGCACTTCAAGACCATCCAGTCCCGGCATCATCACGTCCAGAAGGATAAGGCGAGGTTTATATTTGCGAGCGGCTTGTATGCCGGAAGGACCGTCCTTGGCGGTGTAGACGTTAAAACCCTCCCAGTACAGCCTGCGTTTAATCAATTCCCGAAGGTCATCTTCATCATCAATCACTAAGATAGGAATCCTCTTTATACGTCTTGTTTCCTTTTGTGTCTTCTTTATTGCGGCTTCACTGTTCTCCAGCTTCACCTTAAGTATTTCGCTGAGGTTCTCTCCAGGAAACGGTTTGGAGATATAACTATCCGCACCAATCTCAGACGCCTGTTTTTTACCTTCAATCGAATCGGCCTCTGTGAGTATAATAACCGGTATGTTGCTTGTCTCTAAGTTAGTTTTCAATGTTGAAACAACCTGCTCCGACTCATTGGTCACCCCCAAAAGGATAAGGCGAGGCCTACTTTTGGATGCTTCCTCTATGCCGGCAGGACCATCCTTGGCCGTAAAAACCTTAAAACCGTCCCGTTCTAAATTTGACCTAATCGATTCGAGCAAATGTTCGTCTTCTTCAATTACCAAAATTTGAATCCGCTTACCCATTAGGAAGTCCCTTCAAGTTAATCTATTTCATTTTCATTCGCCCAAAGTAGATTTGCCTTCTTTAGTTGTTTGATAATAACCTGTTTTCATTTACTATTTTTTTATTTATTTGCTTCTTGTTCAGCTTCTTTGCTGTTTTCCTGTTGTTTAGATACCTCAATCCAATCGGCCCTTGATAAAAACGAGTAGACTTTCTCGAACTCGTGTTTTACATCGTCAAAGAGCAAAGCCGCAACCTCGATATCTTTTTCATCTCCGGCACATTCAAGACGACAAGCCTTTTCTGACAACCGGACCACACCCATCATCATAGCTTTTCCTTTTAGCCTGTGAGCATGTGATGCTATAGCCACTGAATTCCCTGCTTTTATTGCCTTGGTGAGTAACTTTATATCTTGCTTGCTTTCTTTCAGGAATAGCTTGGCGATTTCTTTAATTGTATCCTCATCACCACAAGCATCCATTGCAGATGCCCAGTCGATTATCTTTTCAGTAGTATTTATATCCATCTAACTACTCTCCAGGCATACCACTTGTTTGCTTCTTGCTTCCGCTAGCTTTTTTAACTTTCGTTTAATTGTGTTACCTATCTGAAGTATTTTGAAGGGCTTGGTAATATAATCATTTGCCCCTAAATCATAAGCCCTGTCTATGTCACCGATCTTACTTTTCGCTGTGAGCATAAATACGGGTATGTGCTCTGTATTCGCATTGTGCTTCAGTTCGGAGAGGACTTTCAAACCATCCATTCTTGGCATTACCCAGTCCAGTAAAATGACCTCAGGCTTTCCGATTTTAGCAAGCTTGTTGGCGAGTTTAAGGCCACCGTGGCCATTTTTAGCCGAATATACCTCGAAGCCATGTAACGTTAATTCTTTTTTCAACACCAAACGAATAGCTTTATCGTCGTCTATCACTAAAATAGAAATACGTCTGCTCATCATTCATTTCCTTGTTGAAACGTTAATTATCGCCTCAATTTAACTCATTGATTTGTAATCTCAACTTTGGCAGCATCGATTTTCTTGTCTAAAGCTTCTCTTCTTAATGGCAGGTATTTACGAATTATTTGTACTAACTTTTTGCGTTTTAGTGGTTTGGACAAATAATCATCGCAGCCGGCGGATATACATTTTTCTTTATCACCTTTCATTACATGAGCGGTCAAAGCAACTATTGGTGTTGTTAATCCGTTCTTTCTCAGAGTTTTTGTTGCATCGTATCCGTTCATGTTGGGCATCTGTATGTCCATAAGTATCAGGTCAAACGATTGAGCCAGAGCTCTCTCGACTGCACCTTTGCCATCTTCGACCAGTGTTACCTCTAAGCCCAGCCGTTCTAACAGCAGGTTAACAAGCATTTGGTTGGTTGGGCTGTCTTCGGCCACTAAAACCTGACCTGAGAACTTATCTTCTTCCGGAATATCTGGTTCTTGCTCTAACTTGCTTGTAAAGCCATCGGCATCCATAACCGGTTGAGTTTTAACATCGATATTTGCTGGGACCACGAGTGAAAACACCGAGCCTTCGCCGGGTTTGCTGGTTAGAGAAAGTTCTCCGCCAAGAAGTTCGGCTAACTGTTTGGTGATGGCTAATCCTAAACCTGTGCCTTTATACTTTCGAGTGCTGTCTGCGTCTATCTGCATAAATTTTTCGAATATTAATTCTTGTTTCTCGGTTGGGATGCCAATGCCGGTATCTTCAACATCGAAACGAATGTAAAATTTGCCCTCGAACTCCTCCAGGCAAACATTGACATAGACATGCCCCGTTTCAGTGAACTTGATAGCGTTGTTTATAAGATTAATCAGGCATTGACGCAGACGAACAGGGTCGGTACGAATTTGTGCAGGAAGTTTCCCACGGCATAAAATCCTAAATTCAAGCCCTTTTTCTATTGCTGGAGGTCGCATTAATGATTCGATAACAGCTGACAAATGCTCCAGTGAGCAGTCAACAATTTCAATATCGATTCTGCCTGCCTCGATCTTGGAAAAGTCCAGAATATCGTTTATAAGCTGCAGAAGGTTTTCTGCGCTTTCTCGAATTATGTCGACATAATGCCTTTGCTCATCTTTCAGGTCTTCCCCCGCCAGTACCTGACTAAAGCCTATAATGGCATTCATTGGCGTACGGATTTCATGGCTCATATTGGCCAAAAACTGACTCTTGGCCAAATCTGCCACGGTCGCTTCCTGGGCCAACAGAATGGCATTCTCAACCGAAGCTTCAAGCTGTCTGTTTACATCTTCAAGTTTCTTTTGAGCTTGTACCGCATCTTTTTTGGCTGTTCTAAGCTTTTCGTCTGTCTTTTTCCATTTGGTTATATCGCGATCGATGCCATGGAAACCGGCCAGCGTTCCGGAGGGATTATAAATCGGAATGCCGCTGCTTTCTAAAATCACAGTGTATCTGTCTTTGTGAAGACATTTTTTCTCAAATCTCTCAAATGGTTTCTGTGACTGTAGTATTTGTCTGAAAAACCCGTTTACCTCTTCTTTTTCTTCTGCAAAGTACGAGAACTTCTTGCCGATTACCTCTTCCGATTTATACCCTAATACCTCCTCGGCTTTCGGACTGGAATAAGTGTAGATACCATTTGTATCCACTTGCCATATCCAGTCGCTGGATGTCTCAACCAAAGAGCGAAATTTCTGTTCGCTTTCGGATAATTTCACTTCTGCCTGCTTGCGTTCGGTGATGTCCTGTAACAAACCGTCATAAGACACCAAATTACCTTGGTTGTCTATATAACGCACCAGCGTACTTTTCACCCACTTGGTAGTACCATCCTTGCATATAATTCGGTGCTCAAGAGGCTGAATGGCCTCTCCTGAGATACACTGCGAAATTTGCTTTCGCACCGCGTCCCAATCTTCGGGGTACACCATATTAATCCACAAATTCTGGTCCGCTGCAAATTCCTGGGGACTATATCCGGTTACTGCAATACTGGTATCTTTATGTACTGTCTCAACAGGCTGGCCTCTGTCAAGGCGGACGGTATAAACATAATCAGTCACTGCGTTCGTAATCCGACGATATCGTTCTTCGCTCTGGCGCAGAATCAGCTCAGAATGTCTCTGCAATGTTTTCGTGTCCTCCTTATCGTCGTCTATGATTTGGAGGTGAATGCCTTTTTCTTCTTCAGCTTGCAGTTTATCACTCATAAATTTTTCTTCGTCTGGTGCCAAAACCAGGGACCACCGCTACAAACAGACAAATAGGTTGCCAAATTAAACCCGGCTAAAAACCGTCTGTTTGGGCTTCTTATCCTTCATTTCCAACATATTATCTTCCTTTTTTAGACGGACGGTCCAAGCAGACAAATTCCGGCTACACATGTTTAATTCGTCATCTTTTAACGACGAGGTAATTTCGGAAAGTACCTGATTTGAGTGTAATGGAAATATTTTATGGCAGGCGGTATGTCGGGTTTTAACAGAGTTTCCAAACGTATTTTTTTCGCGCTCGGAGTCTCTAATCCTTCCACTTAATCATCTCCGGGTGCATATCTTCTACGATTGCGTTTGCCGGCTTTATTCGGACGTTCAAGCTTTGGCTGCCGTATCCTTCTGTCGCGAGTAAGTGTTTGTAATACGTCATGTCGCCTTTCTTCGGAGCTAATTCCATGGGCAGCACTTTATAAGAATCGTCCCCATCATACATATAAAAAAGCTCAATCATGAAAAGCTCCGGCCGAGCTTGCCCGAATTGAATGCCACATTCTATGTCCATACTTTCGCCCTCAGCTAAGCGGCCCTTCTGCTCTATGCTGGTTGAAAACGATGTTATCTTTATGCTGTCCCAATGTCTTAAAACCTCTTTTTCTTCTTCTACGGCCTGTTTGAGTAATTTGTAATTATTCTCTGACATGCGGGCTGAATCTTCCATTGCAGGCATATAAGATTTGTCAAGGTAATCACAAAGCACCCTGTTCATATTGAAATCCTGACATGCAGAAACTATAGAATTCTTCATCATTTCCACCCAGCCATGAGGGATATCCGTATCATTGCGGCTGTAATATAGTTCGGCTATCTCATTTTCCAGCAGATCATACAGCTGATTGGCATCAGCAATGTTCTGTAAATTTGTATCACTATAAGATGTCCCCGCGGTTATTGCCCAGCCGTTTTTGCCGTTGTAGGCTTCAGGCCACCAGCCCTCAAGTGTGCTCAGATGTAAAACACCGTTCATCGCTGCCTTCATACCGCTGGTCCCACTGGCCTCCATCTCCTGGGCAGGAGTATTTAGCCATATGTCCGCGCCCCAATAAAGATGCCTTGCTATATTCATATCGTAATTTTCCAGGAAAACTACCCTGTCTTCTACGTTGTACTCTTTGGCAAAATCGATGATCTCTTTAATCATATCTTTACCTTGTCCGTCGGCCGGATGTGCCTTACCAGTAAAGATCATCTGCACAGGTTTTTGTGGGTTGGTCAGGATTTTGCTGAATCTTTCCTTATCTTTGAGAATTAGCGTTGGCCTTTTATATGTGGCAAATCGTCGGGCAAAAACGAGGGTCAGGTAGTCTGTATTAAGCGACAAATTTAAATTGGACTTTTTCGCATGCGATTTTTCTCCGGCAAATGGCTGCTGATTAAACTGCCTTCTTATGAAGTTGATTAAATCCCTTTTATTTCTGCGATGTTCCTCCCATAGTTCCTCGTTGGGGATGTTGTGAATATTTTTCCAGACATCTGTTTTTCTGTCGCTGTGAACATAATGGGGCCTTAGGTATCGGTTAAACATCTCAGTGAAAGGCTGGCTTATCCAGGATGTATGGACGCCGTTGGTGATAGATGTTATGGGGATTTCAGCAATTGGCCTTTCGGGGAAAATGTTCGCCCACATCTTCCGCGATATTTCAGCATGTTGGTCCGAAACACCGTTAATATATCCTGAGAATTGCATAGCAAATGCAGGCAGCCAGAAAACGTCTCTATTGCCGTTTATATACCCGAGTGCAGCGATCTTTTCAAATTCAAGACCTATTTCTTCGACTCTTGGCTCTAAGTATTTTCTGACCAGCTTGGTATCGAAATTTTCATTGCCGGCTATAACCGGCGTGTGCGTCGTAAATACGGTAGAGGCTTTTATAATCGCCTTTGCTTCAGGAAATGAAAGTTTCTTGTTTTTAATTAGATCACGCAATCTGCCTATAATTGCAAATGCCGAATGCCCTTCGTTAAAGTGATACGTTTTGATTTCTTTGCCGAGAAGTTGCAGCGCCTTGATGCCACCAATGCCCAAAACCAGTTCCTGCTGTATTCTCTTTTCCCTGTCGCCGACGTAAAGTTCGTAAGTAATGTCCCGCATATCGGCAGGATTACCTTCGATATCGGTGTCAAGCAATATTAACTGGGTCTTGCCAATATCGATTTTCCACAGCTTGACTTTCACATCCTTATCTAATATCTTCACATTAATATAAGCGCTATTGCCCTGTGAATCATGCAGTTCCATGACAGGGACAAGATGATTCTCGAATCTGCTGAACACCTCCTGCTGACGACCATTCATATCTATATGCTGGGTGAAATAACCGAATTTATAAAGCAATCCGATGCCGATAATAGGCAAACCCAAATCCGAAGCGCCTTTAAGAAAATC
>CAYSLN010000007.1:0-6738 GCA_964431825.1 uncultured Pirellulales bacterium
AACCTGCACAACATCCGAAGAACCGTAGAATTGCACATAAACCGGCAGGATGAAAAACTGTGTATCGACTGCGATGTGAAAGCACAAAGACTTAGCCTGCCTGAACACCAAGTCAGCAGTAGTGCTATGGCATACCGGATGTTTTCACAAAGCACCCCATCTATACAAAAGCTAAAACTTAACCCCGACCAAAGAGCAGCTATGACCTGGATAGATCTGGGCGGAGATACCAGATTGGCAAAAGAGATACTAAAGCAGATTGAAAAACGAATCGGAACCCAAAAGACAAAAGAAGAAGGCGAGAAATAAGGGACGAATTATGAGAGTACTGGTTTGCGGCGGAGCAGGATATATAGGTAGTAATATGACTGCGATGTTAGCGGCCAAAGGGAATGAACCAGTGGTCTTTGACAATCTCAGCAAGGGCCACAAGTCAGCCATCGGCTCGGCTTCGTTTGTCGAGGGCGATTTAGCCGACTATGAATTACTCGTCAAAACACTCAAGAGAAACAAAATCGAAGCAGTGATGCACTTCGCAGCCTCTATCGAAGTGAGCGAATCAGTTCAACTGCCACTTAAATACTATCACAACAATATATCATGTACGCAAAATCTTCTCTCAGCGATGGAGGCAGCTGACGTAGATAAATTTGTCTTCAGCAGCACTGCCGCAGTGTACGGCACTCCCAAAGAAATACCAATTACTGAGGACTCACCGAAAGAGCCAATTAACCCTTATGGGGAAACCAAATGGGCGGTTGAAAGAATGTGCCACTACCAAAGTCAAACAGGTAAACTACACTATGCATCGCTTAGATATTTTAATGCCTGCGGAGCGGGAAACAATACTATTCTCGGCGAAGACCATCAGCCCGAATCGCATTTGATTCCTCTTGCTATCCAGGCAGCGATGGGAAAACGTAGCGACATCAAAATCTATGGAACCGATTACGATACGCCGGATGGAACCTGCATCCGTGATTACATTCATATCGACGATTTGTGCAGGGCACATCTGCTGGCACTGGAAAAACTCGATAGCAATCCAGAGCTGGTCTATAATTTGGGCAACGGCAGAGGATACTCAGTCAGAGAGGTGATTGAAACAGTAAGAACAGTTTCAGACAAAAATTTCAAGGTAACGGAAACAGACCGTCGGCCGGGTGACCCGCCAATACTGACCTCCGACGCTACAAAGGCCAGAAATGAACTCGGCTGGAAGCCCGAGCTGACCGAGCTGGAAAAGATAATCACCACTGCCTGGAAATGGCACAACGAGCATCCTGACGGCTATCCGGATTGAAACACACAAACCTTGCCGGAATATACAGATATTAGCTGATGAAAGAGACAAAGAAAAAGGTTACGGATTTTTTCAAAAAGTATGAAATGGACTACGAAGATATCGACATGGAAAAGAACCTTGATACCTTCATGGGCGAGATGCAAAAAGGACTGGAAGGTAAAGACAGTTCTTTAGAAATGATACCCACCTACATAGAAACCGACAAAGAAGTGCCAACAAATGAGCCTGTTATTGTTATGGACGCCGGAGGGACTAACTTCCGTGCGGCGATGGTTCACTTTAATAAAGACAAACAGCCCGTCATCGAGGACTCTGAGGTATATTGTATGCCCGGTGTCGACGAAGAAGTAAGTAATAAAGAGTTCTTTGAAACAATAGCCGGATATGTTAGCGACATTGTAGACAGGAGCTCCAACATTGGCTTTTGCTTTTCTTATCCTACTGAAATATCACCCAACAAAGACGGCAGGCTTATCCGATTTACCAAGGAAATCAAGACCAGAGAAGTCCGGGGCCGGATGATTGGAGAAAATCTCAAGGTTGCGCTTGCCTCAATAGGGTGCAAGGATTCAAAACATGTAGTGATATTGAATGACACAGTAACCACACTGCTGGCGGGAAGGACGGTATCATCTGACCGAAAGTTTGACAGCCATGTTGGCTTTATCCTTGGGACAGGGACAAACTGCGCATACATCGAAAGCAATAAAAACATAACGAAAAAGTCCGACCTGGACCCAACCAAAAGCCAGATCATCAATATCGAATCGGGCGGATTTGCAAAAGGTCCTATGGGCACCATCGACAAACAGTTCGACAAATCAACAAAGAACCCGGGTGAGCAAAAATTTGAGAAAATGATATCAGGGGCCTATCTGGGACCACTGTCGTTGATGATAATCCACAAGGCTGTGCAGGAAAAGCTTTTCAGTCCAGTCACCTGCGAAAGGCTCAACGACCTGAGCGAGCTGACTACAAAAGATGTCAATGATTTCCTCCATCAGCCAAAAAGCAGGAACAATCCACTATCGGCGGCTGTTACAAATCTCAGTGATGAATCAACAAATATTGATTCCGCGACATTGCTTAGCCTCATCGAGAGAGTAATTGAGCGAGCGGCAAAACTAACAGCGATAAACCTTAGCTCAGCAGTACTTAAATCCGGTAAGGGTCACGACCTCGCCTGTCCTGTGTGCATCGTGGCCGAGGGTACGACCTTTTACAAACTTCACAGGTTCAAATCAAAAGTCGAGTTCTACCTCAAAAAATACCTCGAGGACCGGAAAAATATATACTGCGATATAGTAAATGTTGAGAACGCCACGTTGATAGGAGCTGCAATCGCAGGTTTAACAAATTAATAACAAAGAAACTCTGAGAAATGTTCGACATTTTTGATAAACCATGGACATTGTTGGGCGCTGCGGTCCTTGTTTTATTCGCGGTGCTCACTTTTCGCGGTATCTTTACTGAGAAACGCCGCCGGTGGCAGTGGTTACTCCCGGCCATAACCGTAGCGGCTGCTCTTGGATTGGATTTCTTCGTACAAACCGATTTGGAGAAAATCAAGACTGTAATCAGCACAGGAACAAAAGCACTCGAAGAGGAAAACTGCAGTGCAATCGCACAGATTATTTCCGATAATTACAGCGACTCATATCACAGAACTAAGGATGACCTGATATTACATTGCCAGAGAGAGCTGTCGCAACCTGTTGTTCAAAAGTGCACAAGGACTTCTTTTTTATTCGAAATTTCACCACCCAATGCAAACGTAAGTTTAGCTGCCCTGCTAAGTTTTGAAAAAGACAGTTACATCTACCAGAATTTCAAATCACCTTTATTCGTTAAGCTAAAGTTAAACTTACAGAAACAGCACAATAAAAATTGGCTTATCAGCCGAGTTGAAATACTTGAACTTGACAGGCAGCCCGTAAACTGGCAGCAAGTAAGATAGTCAAAACAACCTATTCATACACAAGCATACGCCTGCGGAAATATTGAGCTGCAGAACTTCCTCATCTGATTTGGCCGACAGCTCCGTCTTCGTTATTCTCAATCAGGTGCACCTTAAGCAGCTCATTCTTTACAGGTCTCTTTTCTGCCTTTTTCAAATAGACCATAAAATACCTTTCGCTCCGCCCTCTCGGTTGGCCATTGCTATTCTCCACTAAAACTTCGGCAGTCTCGCCAATAAACTGCTGCCGGAAATTGCTCTGCAATTGTTTATCCAAATCGTGTAATACTTTCGAGCGCTGTTTTATGACTCTATTATCTACCGTATCTTGCATAACTGCTGCAGCGGTGCCTTTGCGTGGCGAAAAGCTAAAAGTATGAATCTTTGCAAAGCTCACTTCTCTGGCCAGCTCGACCGTCTGCTCAAAGTCCTCATCAGTTTCGCCGGGAAAACCAACGATTATATCAGTGGTCATAGCAGGTTTCTCGAGCCGCGATTTAATTAAACGAACCTTATCTCTAAACCCATCGGCTCTGTATTGCCTGCACATCCTTTTCAAGACCGCATCCGAGCCTGACTGCAGTGACAAGTGCAGGTGCGGCATGATGTTACTGTGCTCGCAAAAGGTATCGAGCAATCGCGGCGTTACATCAGCCGGCTCCAGCGAGCTTAGTCTTATTCTTGCAAGGCCGGGTATTCGCACCATTCCATCAAGCAAACTGGCGAGTTTGTCGTTCCGTTGATTGGTCCAGTTTTTTCGCCTGACGCTTTTTTGGCCGTAAGCACCGAGAAATATCCCCGTTACAACAATCTCTTTATGGCCGGCCTCAACAAGGGCTTCTGCTTCACAGAGAGCTATTTCAGGAGGTTTACTGTAAATAACAGGTCTAACCTTAGGTACGATACAATAGCTGCAATACCCATCACAGCCATCCTGTACCTTCAAAAAGGCGCGTGTATGACCGTCAAAAGAGGTCAATTGCGGCAGCCAGGATATTGTCGTTAAGTCGCTGTCAAGGTCAAGGCAGTGTTTTATGGATTGGCCATCAACGATTTGGCTTAACGCAACAGCGATGGTTTCTCGGTTTCTGATAAAACAGATATCTCCATCCAGAGCATTTAGCTCACCAATTTGGACAGTCGGCAGACAGCCACAAACAACAATAGCAGCATCGGGACTGAGCTTTTGGGCCTTTCGGATGTATTGTCGGCTCTTGGCTGAGGCAGTATGGGTTACACAGCAGGTATTGATAACTACAAGGTCGGGCTTCTCAGTCGTTTCGACCCGGCTTAGTCCGAGCTGCTCAAGCAGCTCGCGAATCTGCTGGCTTTCATACTGATTGACCTTGCAGCCAAGGGTATTTATAGCAAAAGTTCTCATAATTAATGCGACCTGATATAATAATCATTTTTGGAGCAAATTTACAAGACTGATTAAACGCGAAACCAGTAGATAAAAAGTCACTCATGGTACCAAAGCACTTGGCTAAGCTCTTAACCTTGACTCGGACTAAACGACCATATCTAACAAAGTTATTACGACACCCCCCGCACTGAACAGTAAAAACAACATATTAACCGGCATAATCCGCCGATAAATTGCAGCTAAGTACACTAAAAATCTGCTTCCAGCTGTGAGCACCGTTTGCCCTGTCGGTCAAATGGTAGCAGGTAAAAAAGCCTTGGATATAGACGGAAATTATGGTATAATGTTTTTTAGGTGGCGCAGGGATAGTGTGCGCTGAGGAACTATAGGTTTCCGTACCCGCATGGACAGGAATGACATTTAGCAGTTTAAGGTGGTTTCTAAACACCAAGTGGGAGGCTTGTCATGGCAGCAGCCGATTCGATTTGGGCAATAGATTCGGGCAATAATTCGCTGAAAGCTTTGCATTTAGCCGCCGTCGGCAATGCTGTCCAGGTTATCGGCTTCGACAATATTCAGCACGGCAAAATCCTTTCAGGAAGCGGCATAAAAACCACTGAAAGGGACGAATTGGTTGCGATAAGTTTGCGCAAGCTTGTACAACGCAACGACCTAAGCGAAGACAGCGTAGTTATTTCTGTGCCGAGCCAGAACAGTTTCGCACGCTTTGTGAACCTGCCGCCTGTCGAGGCGAATCGCATTCCTGAAATCGTCAAGTTCGAAGCAGCTCAACAGATTCCTTTCGATATCAATGAGGTGCAGTGGGACTGGCAACTGATGACAGAAGCAGGAAGCGATGAAAAGAAGGTAGGCATCTTTGCTATTAAGAATGAAGTGGTCGACTCGGCGCTGGAGCACTTTGGCAGAGAAAACGTACAGGTCGGCTATGTCCAGATGTCACCGATGGCCTTGTATAACTATTTGTTGTACGACCGCCCCGACCTGATCCGCTCCGAAAATAGGGCCATTGTTGTTCTTAATATAGGCGCGGAAAATACAGACTTAGTTGTCTGCACAAAATCGCTCGTTTGGCAAAGATGTATACTTATAGGCGGTAACGCCTTCACCAAAGCGATAGCAGATACATTTAAGCTAAATTTTGAGAAAGCTGAAAAACTAAAACGTACGGCTCCGGTAAGCAAATATGCCCGTCAGATATTCCAAGCCATGAGGCCTGTTTTTACAGATTTAGCCTCTGAAGTCCAGCGATCGCTGGGGTTTTATACCAGCTCTAACCCAAACACCAATTTGTCTAGGATTATCGCCTTAGGCGGCGGAACAAAATTAAGGGGCCTGCTGAAATATCTCCAGCAGACCCTACAGATACCTGTTGAAAAACCGGATGCATTTAAAAAACTCGCGATGGGTTCAGGTGTCTCAGCAGCAAAATTTCACGAGAATATCGGCGATTTCGGTGTTGTTTATGGTCTTGCCTTGCAGGGTTTGGGCTTAGCTAAGATAGAGAGTAACCTGCTGCCACGCAGTATGGCTCGGTCAATGGCCTGGGCAGGTAAAGGCAAGTACTTTATTGCTGCGGCCGGACTGCTACTTCTGGTCTCACTTATGTGCTTAGCAAGCACCAGTCTGGATAAGGTCAGATACAATAGAAACAGCCGGATCCGACAAAGAATAAACAGCATCATCAACGATGTTCAGCAGGCCAGCACCAAGCTTCAGGACCAAAAAGCAAAAAGTTCCGATTATGAAGTTATGATACAAAAAGAATTCGAAGCCTTTAAGCATCGCGAATTGATCCCATTATTGTACGAGACCATACTATCAGCCCTGCCAAACGAAAAAAACAATCCCGAACAAAGGCAGCTTTATCAGGCCTTTGCCAGTGGTGATGTAGAAGCAGTCTTGGAGATTCCCCGCAAGGAACGAGAGCAGCTGTTTATAACGAATATGTCGATCTTCTACACGGACGACCTTGCCACTGCTGACTTTGGCAGTACAGCCATGGCGAGGAAGGGCGCCATGAGAGGCAGGATGGACGAAACGGATGGTCGCAGCAGGGGTCTCTATGACATGGATGAAAGGTACATGGAA
>CAYSLN010000007.1:6838-16530 GCA_964431825.1 uncultured Pirellulales bacterium
AACGTCAGTTCGCCCTTCGCTCTGCCACCGCAAGAGGCCAGAGTGAGGTTGTAAAGGAAGCTGGATTCGTAGTGACAATAGCAGGATATAGTCCTTATAAAGATATAGGTGAATTGCTGTATCCGCCTGGAGTAAAAGACGAGCCGAACAAATGGGGATTTGTTACCCGACTGCTGCACCTTGATGATATTGTTGACGGGAACAGCCCATTTGAGTTGTTTAAGATAACCGAAGCTGAGCATTTCAAGTTGGATAAGGGCCAGGTAGATCTGGATGCAGATATGCCCGCAGGAATAGGCACTGTAGAGTTCAAATCAGCAAAGCCGATTTTGGTCGACCCTATGACAAAAGAGGTTATCAATAAGGTTGCTGTTTTAGACGAGTACGGAACAGAGAAGCTTGACCGCACGGGTAAACCTGTTTACCAAATCAATGACTATTGGTTTATTTTAAATGTAAAATTCATCTGGAAAGATGCACCGAAGCAGGAGGTGCAGACTCAGGATATCAGTATTGATTCTCGGGGCCGGCCAATTCGTGTTAGAAGCGGCAGTGGTGGTAGAGTCAGATAGATTGGTGAGCCAAAATGAATATACCCGATTTCAAGAGTATTCTCCAAAAACTGAGTATTTTCAAAAATAACTTGCCCCTGTTGGGAGCAGTTATCGCAGGAGTGGTTGCTATAATTCTTTTTATTCCCACCCAATTAATCAGTAGCAAACTCAGGGAACAAATAACAAAAGAAAGTATTTCAAAGGGTAAAAGAGTCAAAAACATAAAAGCCATCTCAGACCGGCAATGGCAGGTGGAGCAGGAGTATCAGCGGTTTTATGAAAACGACGCAAATCAGATTGCCCTTTTAGCAAAGCAAAGCAGCCAAAGGCAGTTATTAAGCTATAGAATATTTCCCAAGCCCAAGGATACCTCCGCATTGATTTTCGAGGAATTCGGCCAGCGCTTTCGTGCGGCGGCCGAGCAGCTTATTGTTCGCATAAATGCCCGCGATTGTCCAACTGAGACCGAACTGGAAAGAAGTTTGCAGAGTTCACCTGCTGCATCCGGCCGTCTGGTAAGGGGAGGGGAAAGAGGGGAACCTTTCGGTATGTCTTTGAGAGAACCATACGGCAGCCCATATCGTGAGGGCCCATCTAGGAGAACGGGAGGGATCGACACCGAAATAATAGTGGACGAGATTTGCCGGGAAAGAGCAAAAGCTATTTCAGCCTATGCTAATCCGACTAATCTCAGCGGATACAATTTCTGGGGAGAATATAAACACGATACCGGTATGGAAAAAGCCGTTGAGACCTGTTGGTATTGGCAATTGGGTTACTGGATAATCGAAGATGTCATTGACACGATAGTTAGTATAAATTCCGGATCAAATAGTGTTTCAAAATCGCCAGTCAAACGGCTTATGGAAGTAAACTTCAGCTTGCAACGGAGTAATACCCGTGGGCTCATGGCTGGGAGACGTGGAGGCTTAGGAACCAGAGCACAAACAGAAGGTGATGATAAACCCACCTATGTTACTTCACCTCAGGATGCGCTTGCTACACCCTGCACCGGAAGATTCTCCAATGATGATATTGATGTTATCCACTTTAATCTTAGTGTTGTGGTCAGCACAAAGGCAGTTCTGTCATTTATGCAGGAACTTTGCACCGCCAAAGAGCACAAATTCAGCGGATTTACCGGCCAGGAGCAAGAGCGAACCTTCAAGCATAATCAGATAACGATTTTAGAAAGTAACATCAAGGCGATCGACCGGAAAAGCATTGCCCACAATCGCTACCGTTATGGCGAAGATGCTGTAGTGGAATTGAACTTGATTTGTGAGTACTTATTTAACAAAACGGGCTATGAAGAAATTAAACCCGAAGTGGTTAAAAAGGCACTTAAGGGAGAGAATGAGGCAAACACACAATAAGATAGTCGAAGAAAGGACGTACGAGACACGAAACAAGAGGTAAGAAATGCATGACATTATTAGAAAAGCTGCCGGCATTTTCGAAGAACACGTCGAAAAGATGGTGTTAGGCATTGTGGGACTGGTGTGCCTCTGGCTTTTAGTTACGCGCGTTCTATTTAGCCCCAATGTAGTAGAGTACGATAACAAAAAGTTCAGCCCTGCCGCTATTGACCCTTATATAAACAATCAGGCTGCGGAACTGAAAACGCAGCTGAGCCAAAAACCTGAACCCAAGGAACCATACAAATCACGACTCAACAACCTCATAAGCCCGGACGACCCGGTAAGGAAGGGGATATGGGGCAACTTACAAAAAGGTTTTGTCGGCCTATTCGATTCGACCATAAAAGGCATCGATACGAATGTGTATCTACCACTGCCCGTTCATAGCACGGCGGAAATGGGCGCCAAAAGAAAATATACCCTTCCAGTCATTGGCAAAGTCAGCAGTGTAACAGTTGAACACGTCAGGGCGGTGGCTTATGTCCCTACCGAGGAAATCAACGAACAAAATGCTTATGAAACTGCAGAACATGAGCCGAACGATGTCGATTTGGTAACTGTTGAAGCAAAGTTTGATGCTGCGGGTTTATACGATAAATTTCATAGAAAATTTGTCAGCGAGGTTGAAAATGAAGAATGGATTGACCCGTGCCTTGCAGAGCCGGTTTTTGCAGCTGTTCAGCTACAAAGACAAGAGATGCTAAATGATGGCAGTTGGAGCTTCTGGCAAGACCTGCCTCGAAGCAAAGTCGAACACTACAGAGATATGTTTGAAATTATAGAAGAAGTTGACGAACTGCCACTTGGAGGGATAAAAGTACGTTTGCTCCAGTTTGATACCCACGATGTGAGAACGAACCTGTTGCAGCCAAAGGCTTATCAGATTGCATCTGCAGAAGAAGAATGGTTTCCTCCTTCGCTTCATAAAGGCTTCCTGGAGCAACTGAAAAAGGAAAAGATGGAAGAAAAGCGTGAAGCCAGAGAAGCAGAACGTGAGCAGGAACAAGAAAGTGATGACCGGCGAAACAGAAGGACCGACACAAGGGTAGGCACAGGAGGAAGAGCTGGTGGTAGACTTGAAGGGTTAGGGGGTGCAATGGGGCTCTTTGGTGGAGGAACAAGAACCAGAAGAAGTCCCACCGACCGCCGAACCGATAGGGGACGCCTGACCGATGGCCGAGGTGCGATTGAAAGCCGCTCAACAAGGAGAAGAGGCCGGGATGATCGTGAAACCGAAAGGGAACGTTTATTAAGAAATACGGAGGCTGAGAGGGAACCTTCGATAGGTGATTTCTACGATGAGCTTGATAAGATTTCGATTGCCAGGAAAGCAGACCTTTCCAAGTTGCGTGAGCCTTTGGTGTTCTGGGCACACGACGATACTGTTGAACCAGAAAAGAGCTACCGATACAGAATCAGGCTGGGCGTCTTTAACCCGATAGCTGGGACAAATCAGCTCAGTGAGCAAGACAGTTGGCTAAAGGACAAGGTTATTTTATGGAGCGAGTTTTCTGACATAACCGAGCCAGTAGATATTCCGGCAAAGATATACATGTTCGCGAGAGACATACAAGAGGCTGCCAAAACCGTTACAGTACAGGTCTGCAAATATATGCTGGGTTATTGGTACAGTGAGGACTTTGCGGTCAGGCAGGGAGAGGTTATAGGCAAGGTTGTCGAATCCGAGAGCGCTGAGCCCGAACCCATTGGAAGACGCCGCCTTGCTCCTACTAAAGCCACAGACGAAGTCATAGAACCCGATAGGATTGATTATAACACCGGGGCAGTTTTAGTAGATTCCGTACGCGTAAACGACTGGACAGGTGAAAAGAGCCTGCGCCAGAGAATTTACTATGATATGCTTTACAGTTATGACGGGACAAATATAGAACATATGCCTGTTGAATCAAGGAACTGGCCCACAGAATTGCTGGCCAAGTTCAACCAAATCAAAAGAGAACAACGGGAGCCGAAAGAACCCTTGCGAGACTGGAACAGCAGACTGGCAGGAAGCGGGACACAACGTGCCATGGGCCGAGATATATATGAAGGGGTTGGGCTCTATCGAGAGGCTGATGGATTTATGCGTTAGCGCACTTCATCCCATTAACCTAATGTGCTGATGTTCGCCCACTCGAGTGCGAATTTTAATAAGCACCTCATAACCCACCGGCACCACCATACAGGCCAAACATCAAAGTACGCCGCCCTTTTTACCACATCAGTTATTTTTTTGAGCAGCTTGACAATGCCCTACCGATAGGATAGCATGATGTTTCTGGTTTAGACAAATATATGATAGCTTCCTGATAATTAACAGCCTCACCAGCTACGTAATGCCGTCAATTTTTGAGGTAAAAATGATTAAAAAAAGTTTTAGTTCAGCCTTGAAGGCTTGTATCTCGGTATTGTTAGTGACAGTTTTGTGTATTATTACCTCTTGTAAAAAATCCACACCGGAGTCTGTCACTGAAAACACCGAGCAGCGGACTGCTGATAACACCCAAAGTCAAGCCGGCAACACAACAAAAGACACCGTTCCCGAATTAGTGCCCCTTGCGATAGAATTACCAAAACCAATGTTCGTGGGCACACCACAGGACAGTCGGGTGTCCAATCTCGAAAAGCCACTCGATAAACCGCGTCCGCCTTTCCTGGCACCGCCTGGAACCACAAACGTGGCCCTGGGCAAGCCGGTAACAGCCAGTGACGAAGAACCTATCATCGGTGAACTCGAAATGATAACCGATGCAGACAAAGAAGCTACTGACGGCAGCTATGTGGAATTAGGCCCATTTCGGCAGCACGTCACCATCGACCTTGAGGCTGAGAACATGATATACGCCATCGTTTTATGGCACTACCACAGGCAACCTCGGGTTTATTTTGATGTGGTCGTGCAGATCGCCGATGACCCCGATTTCACCAAGAATGTCATAACTCTGTTCAATAACGACATTGACAACTCTGCCGGCTTTGGTGTCGGCAAAGATATGCACTATACCGAAACCTCTGAAGGTAAACTTATCGACGCCAAGGGTGTTCAGGGTCGCTATGTCCGTCTTTACAGCAACGGCAGTACAAGCGATGACCTAAATCACTATATCGAAGTGGAAGTTTACGGTAAACCCGCAAAATGAAATCACCAGCTTCCGTCCCGCCTGCCACTGGTTTGGGTTCCCGACAAGCCGGGGCCCTCACAGAGATGACTCTGCAAAAACGCGGATGGCCCATAATGTGCTGTATCCTCATTTTGACTGCAGCACTGGCTGGGCTTGCGTTACGGCTTCCGCGATTGGACCAGCGACCTATGCACACCGACGAGGCAGTCCATGCCATAAAATTACGATATCTGCTGGAGGATGGCGTCTATATATACGACCCCAACGAATTCCATGGCCCGACACTTAACTATCTAACTCTAATCCCCGCTCGTCTGGCCTCCGCTGAAAAATTAACTGAGACCAGCGAATTCACCCTGCGGATTGTAACTGTTTTCTTTGGTACACTACTGATACTGCTGCTGTTGCTAATGGCTGATGGTCTGGGACCGGGCACCGCAGTTTATGCCGCCATACTAACCGCCGTCTCACCAGCTATGGTCTTTTACAGCCGTTATTACATCCAAGAAACACTGCTGGTTTGTTTCTCTTTCGGTGCAATTGCTTGTGGCTACCGTTACTATCAAAATAAAGACACAAAATGGGCCTTATTGACGGGCATCTTCTTAGGCCTTATGCATGCGACCAAGGAAACGTGTATCATCGCCTTTGGCTCAATGTTGTTAGCGCTTCTGTTTACACTCCTGCTCCATCGCCGACAGCAAGGCTGCGTTTCAGCTACCATCAAAGCAGTAAAACCCCGGCACCTTATTGCAATGCTCACAGCCGCTGCGGCGGTCTCTGCTTTGTTTTACTCATCATTTCTCACTAACCCCAATGGAATTTTAGATTCCTTTCGCGCTTACACAAATTATTTCAGCCGGGCCGGCAGTAACGCTCTACACATTCATCCCTGGTATTACTACCTCAAAATGCTCATCTATTCCAGATATGGTGCGGGGCCAATCTGGACCGAAGGCCCTATTCTCCTCTTGGCTTTGGTCGGTTTCATAGTTACTTTCAGAACAAAAGGCCTGGCTGGTGTTAATTCTAATCTTCTTAGATTCATCGCATTTTATACATTAATAATGATTGTGGTATATTCCACAATCCCATACAAAACTCCCTGGTCCATGTTGGGCTTCCTGCACGGCCTTATCCTGTTAGCTGCTGTAGGAGCAGTGGCATTGATAAGAGTGGCCCCGAATGTTTTGCCCCGCTTGATTATTATTTGCCTGTTGATTGTAGCCCCCCTGCATCTTACCTGGCAGGCATATTTAGGAAGTTACAGGTTCTACGCCGACAGTTGTAATCCATATGTCTATGCTCACCCAACCACGGATGTTCTTACAATGGTCCAGCGAGTAGAACAGATAGCCCAGGTTCACGAAGACGGCCACAACATGGAAATTCACTTCATTTGTCCTGATGAACATGATTTTTGGCCCTTCCCTTGGTATCTGCGGTCCTTTTCAAAAGTCGGCCACTGGAAAAAAGTAACCGATAACGCGGTTTCCGCTTCCCTGATTATCGCCTCTGCAAACGTGGAGCAGGAGCTTTTGACAAAGTTGTACGAATTGCCACCTCCGGGACGAAAGAGGCTATATGTGCCTCTTTTTGACAAGTATATGGAATTGCGTCCTCAGGTAGAACTACGCGGCTATGTAACAAAAGAACTCTGGGACCGCTTCCAGCAAAACCAGGCCCAATCCGATTAATCACTGAGTACAGGTAAAAAATGGCCCAACCGCAATCAGAGGCTCGCTTCGTCAATGGCAATTGGAACTCGATATCTGGAATCCACCGCTTTCCACACCAGGCTATGGCGACCACTTTCGAGATCATCATCCAACGTGATGATGGCCGTTACGCCCAGCAAGCCGCTGATGCTGCTTTCGATGAACTCGACCACATCGAGGCCGAACTTAGCCGATTCATCGAGAATAGTGACATCTCACGTATCAACAATCTCCCCGCAGGACAACCTTTGCAGATTGGCTTAGCCGCCTTTGAATGTCTGCAGCTCAGTACCAGAATTTATACTGAAACCAATGGCGCCTTTGACATTACTATAGGCTCTCTGCTTAGCTGTTGGCTTAACGAGAATAAGACAAATCACCGTCCTTCCGAAGAAAAATTGAGTCTTGCTCGTCAACACATCGGAACAAACCTCTTGAAACTGGACGAAGCCGAACACACAGTGACGCTGCTGACCGGCCCGGTGCAACTCGACCTCGGCGGCATTGGTAAAGGCTACACAGCTGACCAAATGGCTGAGATGTTGCGTGAATGGGGTATCGAGACCGCCCTGATTCATGGCGGCTTCAGTTCCGTTCTGGCCCTGCAAGCTCCACCCCAAACAAAAGGCTGGCCCCTTACGTTAAGCAACCCCCGTAATAACAAACAGACCTTGGACCACCTTTATTTGCGAGACCGGGCTGTGAGCGGCTCAGGTCTGCAAAAGGGCCAGCATATCATCGACACGCGAACTGCTCGACCGGTTGAAGCCAAACTTGCCGCCTGGGCCTGCGCTCCTGACGCAGCAACCGCCGATGCCCTCTCAACTGCCTTTATGATTATGAGTCCGGACGAAATTGAGCAATACTGTTCTCTCCATCCTGATGTGTCGGCTACGCTCATACTGAATGGCTACGAGAGTCACAGGGATGAAATTTTGCGATTTGGTCCTTGGAATAAGTTACTCTAATAGCGCCGCCCTTGTCTTTCATCAGGTTTCATTTGCCAGATAGTGACCGCTTAACAGCCCTTAACTCAGCAAGCACATGCCCCGGCGTTCGCAACAGCGACAATCTACTATCACGGTCACAGGTCCACTCAATAGGAAATTCTTTTATCCGGTAACCTTGTTTTTGTGCACGCAAAATGATTTCCACATCAAACATAAAACCATCACTGATACACTCGTTGTACAACTCTCTTGCAACATCACCTCTGTATATTTTGAAGCCGCACTGAGTGTCCGTAAGTTCGGGAGGGATTTGCAGAACTTTGTTTATCAACCACTTAAATAACCCTGCACAAATCCGCCGACACCAGGGTTGTTTCTCTCGAATATCGCTTGCAAGCAGTTTTCGTGAGCCATGCGCTATATCGCAGACATCCTCCTTAAGCATGGTTAAGCCCCGCAAACTGTTTTCGTAAGGCACACAACAACCGCTGTCGGCAAACATCACATATTCGCCGCTTGTCTGCTTCATACCCTCGCAAACGGCGTAACCTTTACCACGATGGATCCCGTAACGAATGACCTTCAATGGTATACCTGAAGGGATTTCAACTCTTCTCGCGGCTCCGCATGTGTCGTCTTTGCTGCCGTCATCGACAACTATAATCTCCCCCTCCAGACCGCTACCTTTTAAAAATTCCGCTGCCGCTTCAATATCCCGACCGATCTTTTTGCTTTCCTCAAGCGCCGGCATAACAATAGATAAATCCATCTGCTTTGTTTCTCTCAAACAGTCCTTCTGTATTCTGACTTATTATAAGGCCTGTGCATTGCAAAGGAAAGTGTGAAAGCAGCACCTCACCGAATAGATGTGGTGATATGTTTGTACTTAGGGTTTTTCTGGCCTTCTGAACTCTATTATTATTTCTCGTTTATTTTGACCTCAGGCACAAATCAATGTAGTCTGTACTGACTGAAAAGTTACGTTCAGGAATTGCAGGAAAATGAAGAAAATTATCTCAGTATCGCGAAGAACTGACATACCTGCCTTTTATGGCGATTGGTTTATGCGCCGCCTAAAAGACGGCTTCGCCGGCGTTCTGAACCCCTTTGGTGGTAAAAAATACATAGTTTCTCTAAAACCCGAAGACGTTACTTGCTTCGTCTTCTGGTCCAAAAATTTTGCTCCCTTCCTTGAGAACCTGCAAATAATTGAAGGTATGGGCTATAAATTCTACTTCAACTACACCATAACCGCCCTGCCTCCCGTCTATGAAAGCAAAGTTGAAAAGCAGCAGGCAATTGAAAGCTTAAAACTCTTAAGCAAAACATATTCTCCGCAACACATAAACTGGCGTTTTGACCCCATTATCATCACAAATACTTGTGGCCGTGATTTCTACATCAGGACTCTCGAAGAACTCGCCTCCGAATTCGCCGGTTTTGTTGATCGCTGTTACTTTAGCTTCGTGACCGAATACAATAAAGTCAAACGCAACTTTGCTGAGCTTGAAAAAACAACTAATATCAAAATTATCGATGCAAATAAAGACTATAAAATCGAGTTAGCCAACGAACTTACAGCCATCGCTAACAATTATGGGATTCAAATGTTCTCCTGCTGCGGCGATTATTTAGTGGGCGACAAAATCAAAAAGGCCCATTGTATTGACGGCGGTATTATCAAGCATTTGTTCCCCGCTGATACGCCGGATTACAGAGAAAAACCTACAAGAAAAGAATGTGGCTGCACCGAAAGCACAGATATTGGAGCCTATGACACCTGCCCGCACGGCTGTGTATACTGCTATGCAAATGCCAATAAACACAAGGCCTACAAAGCATTCGATAATCATGACATAGACTCTGCCTTTTTAGGCTATAGCAAATCCGAATCAGACAGCTACCTCGCGGAAATCAAAAACAGCAA
>CAYSLN010000007.1:16630-23942 GCA_964431825.1 uncultured Pirellulales bacterium
CTCATTTATGACCTTCTCAGCATCCGCAAACAATACGAGCTTATCAATTTCACTGTACAGTCGCGTAAGTTCATCGCCGGTCAGCTCGACTAAAAGTTCAGCTGCCTCTGTGGTTAACTTTTTGTCGTAAGCATCACTCGTGTATTTGACCAGACGTCCCGGCAACTGCCAGGGCTTAGGTGCTGTCAGGCTGATTAATCTACCAACCTTGACTAACTTCTTCGCCAGTTTGGTCTGTTTGGGCCAGCTGCTTACAGCCAATATCAGTATCCCTGTAGAACAGGGATTATCAAAATACTTCTCGAGTAATTGACGGTTCTGGGATATGAAATCGTCTGCGCCTTTCACAAGAACAACCCGCTTCTCGGTCAAAAATGGTGCGGTTCGCAGTTCATCCAGCACCTCGGAAACCGAGGCCTCATCTCCGTCAACGCTAAAAAGTCCGGTTGCCCTTTGCTCCGGCTCTAATAGCTGCTCAAGAACTCGCCCACACTCGGCGCTGACAAGAGTATCTTCCTTGCCAGCGATTACACAAATTCGCTCATTCATATCAACCACCGAGTTACAATTCAGGATTTGCGCTTTCTTTTGCCCGAACCCCGTTTCCCGGGACCCTTGCTCTGTTTTTTGGTCTTAGATTTGGACTTCGTCTCAGGTTTGGATTTAAGCTTAGCTTTCGGGGCTTCTTTCCGCACTCGCGGGGACATCTCTGCCTTTGCTTCCGCAGGGGCAGACGATTGTGCATTCTCGGCAGGACTGGTTTTTTCCTTTGAATCAGCTACTTCTTCTGAGGCTATCTTCTCGGCTGCAACGAGTTTGTCGCCTGTCTTGAGCTTGATCAGGCGTACGCCCTGTGTGTTTCTCCCAATCGAACGGACCTCGTCGAGCCCGGTGCGAATAATCATTCCGTTGGCGGTTATCATCATCAAGTCGTCCTTGTTTTGGACGGCTTTGAGCGCAACTACTTTGCCGTTTCTGGTACTTGTCTTTATGTTCTTCAGGCCTACACCACCTCGACTCTGTGACCGATAATTTTCAAGGCCCGTTCGCTTGCCATACCCGTTTTCGCAAACTGTAAACAGAGCGGCCTTCTCCTCAACAATTACCATCCCGACCACGGCGTCCCCGCTGCGCAACCTGATACCCCTGACGCCTCGTGAGGCCCGGCCCATTGAACGGACCTCACTTTCATCAAAACGTATCGTCATGCCGTCACGAGTGCCCAGCACTATATGGTCCGCTCCAGTCGTCAGTGCAACACCAATCAAATCATCGTTAGGGTCGAGATTAATGGCAATGACTCCGGATGACCTCGGGTTGCCATAAGCCGACAGTTTCGTCTTTTTTACAACACCATTTTTTGTGGCCATAATGAGTTGTCGCTGCTGTGTGTCACTCTCATCTTCCCCACCAAAACTACTGACGTTGATTATTGACGCTATTTGTTGGCTGCCTAAATTCAGCAGGTTGACAATATTTCTGCCTTTGCTCTGTCTTGACATACTCGGCACGTCATAGACCTTCAGCCAGTAGCACTTGCCGCGATTGGTAAATATAAGCAGATAATCGTGCGTAGAAGCGACGAAGAGACGTTCTATGAAATCGCCCTCTTTTGTATCCGAGCCGATGATACCCCTGCCGCCTCTGCCCTGCCTGCGGTATGTATCAATCGGCATTCGCTTAACGTATCCGCCGTGACTGACCGTAACTATAACTTCCTCTTCGGCAATCAAATCTTCGACATCAAACTGCTCAGCTGTAGCTGTAATTCTCGTACGTCTCTTATCGCCGTATTTTTCCTTTATTTCGTAAATATCTTCGCGAATGATATCCAGCAAAACCGCCTCGCTGGAAAGTATCACTTCATAGCCCTCTATCTGTTCAGTCAGGTCAGAGTATTCTTTGGCAAGCTTTTCCATCTCCAGGCCCGTCAGTCTTTGCAGTTGCATTGTCAGAATCGCATCGGCCTGAGGACCGGTTAGAAAATGTTTGGATTTGCTTTTCTCTTTGACAAAAGCCTTGGGCAGGATTTTTTTAAGCTGTGCCAGCTCGGGTAACCGAAGCGGCTTTTTCATCAGGTTTAACTTCGCTGTCGGAGCATCAGGCGACTTCTTTATCAACTCAATAATTTCATCAATGTCACTAACTGCCAGGATAAGGCCTTCAAGAATATGAGCCCTGTTCCTGCATCTCTTCAACAGGAATCTGCTTCGCCTGCGGATGACAACCTTACGATGGTCGATAAAGCAATTAAGCATCTGCCTGATATTGAGGGTCTCGGGCCGGTTATTCACTAGTGCAATATTGGCAATGGCAAAAGTGCTTTGCAGAGGAGTGTAACGATACAGCTTGTTCAGAACTATTTCGGCATCGGTGCCCTTTTTCAGGTCCACCACAATCCTCATTCCCTGACGGTCCGATTCGTCCCTGATATCTGCGATCTCAGGAATCACATTACTTTGCACACAATTCGCAACCTTCGAGACAATCGTGGTCTTGACAACCATATGAGGTATTTCAGTTATTAAAATTCTCTCCCTGCCTTTTTTGTTTGTCTCGATTTCTACCTTGCCTCGCACCATCAAATGACCACGGCCCGTCGTGTAGGCATCTACAATACCCTTCTGGCCGCAAATGATTCCCCCGGTCGGAAAATCCGGCCCAGGCAGAACCTTCATAATGTCCTTGAACCCGCACTCCGGGTCCTTAATCACAAGCAGCAAAGCATCACAAATCTCGGCAACATTGTGCGTCGGAATATTGGTCGCCATCCCGACCGCAATACCGGTGGAGCCGTTGACCAATAGATTCGGGAACTTCGATGGCAAAACCGTCGGTTCGGTGCGCGTTTCATCATAGTTTGGCACAAAATCTACAGTGTCGTGCTTAATATCTTCGAGAATCTCCATCGCCGGAGCAGTCATTCTGGCCTCGGTATATCGCATAGCTGCAGGCGGGTCGGCATCGATACTACCAAAGTTGCCCTGCGGGTTAATAAGCGGATAACGCATATTCCAGTCCTGACCCATGCGCACAAGTGTCCCGTAAGTCGCCTGGTCACCGTGCGGATGGTAGTTGCCGCTGGTATCACCGACGATTTTGGCGCACTTGCGGTGTGTGCTCCGCGGGCCGAGATTCAAGTCATTCATTGCGACCAGTACTCGTCTCTGCGAAGGCTTTAACCCGTCGCGAACGTCCGGCAAAGCACGCGAAACAATTACACTCATCGCATAGTTGAGATACGAATTCTTGAGCTCATCAAGAATCCGCATATCCTCAAAACGCTCCTGGGGCTCCTTGGCTTCTTTCATATCTCGTATCTCGTTATTTTATCCCTCGTAATTTCCCCGTTTTCACTTCGTTTGGTCCAGCCGAACACGTATGTGGCTCAATTCACTTTTCCGCCATCTACGACTGACGCCTTCCAGCCAGGTAGACTACCTCCAACCAAGCGAAAAGTCAAGAATTAGAACGAATTAGAGCCTGCCCAAAATCAGCGCCAACACAATCAGGACCACGCAAGCCGGCACCAACAGCTTCAGGCTCTTCTGAACCGATGAGCCCTTCGCAAGATTGCCTATAGCCTTGGGAATAATCACCGCACCCAGCAGGCCCACCGCAAAGATAATCCCGAAAACACTCCCGAAATTCTCAGGGTGCTTGGAATATATCACACCTACAATCGTAGGAAAACACGGAGCGAAGAAAAAGCCCGCACAGACAGCCAGAGCACTAGTCCAGATTGCACCACTTTTTCCCATCGCAAGAATTAGTAAGCCCGCGATAGCTGCTGCTCCTGCAACGAACCAACTGCCGTATTCGGTAATACTCCCGATTTGACTTGTGATTAACCGCCCGGCCATCATAGCTACAGCAAACGCTGAAAGCATCTGCTGAGATGTCGCATCTATCACTGAGCCATCCAGACTTGAGAAGTCCCTGCTTATAATTTCCTTGCTGTATGCCGGCAACCAGTTGCAAAAAGATGACTCCAGACTTATATAGCAAAATAAAGCCAGAGCAGCAACCAAAACAGCAGGCTCCCTAAGCAGTGCCACCGCATCGGAGATTGCAAAACCGGCAGGTACCTGCGGGTACTTTGCTATAACTGCTAAAACCACGGGAGCAAGTGCAATTATCGCCAGGGCTGACACTGCCTTTTCATAAGTGGTTGTCCTGAAAAGGAAGCTCACTACCAATGGTGTGACAAAAAGACCGAGCCCAAAAAACACATTACCTAAATTACTCGCCGCCGCCGGGTTCTTGCCGCCGAACAATACAACAGGGATAAGTGTGTTGCCTGCCGTATTCAAGGCCATAGCTCCAAAACCAAGTAGCAAACAGGGCAAAAGAGCCGCCCCATACGTCTGCCCACGGGCAAGAATAAATATACAAACCGCTGTCGCAATAAATCCGAAAATAGCCACTGGCCTATAGCCTATCTTGTCCACTACCACACCCATAATCAGCGATGCAATCAGGCATGTGAGCATAAACGCTGAAATGAGTGAGCCAAACCTCCCCTGGTCGATTCTCAGCCGAGGCATCAACTTCACACTAATAGAACCAAGAAGCGAAAAGCACATGCCTAAGCCAAACACACACAATAAAGCCACAACTTTTTCCATTTTCCACTCCTTTCAGTAAATTTCACTTCCATAGCGGAACAGACAAGTAAAAGACATCTCGCCCGGCCGCTATTGTCTCATTTGTGTCCGGATTAAGAGATAAATATGGACAATTGCAACTAAGGCAAACACCAAAGCTGTGTAACGGTGCGCAGCTAAAAGAAATTCCTGTCCCTCAGTTCCGAAAAGCGGGAACATGCCCAAAATTATTGACAGAATTAACGGCAGAGCCAACAAAACAATCAGCCAAAATGTTATCTTCAGCCCGAGAAATAAACTCCTGCAAGGCGGCTCACAGGGGATTTTCAACCCGGTAAAGCGCTTGAGAATCCGCTGCAGCAACGGACAATCACTTTTATCAAGCCGGCAACTGCTCGCCCACATTACAGCAAGAACCGCCAGGCAGATTGCAAAAACCGGCGCGAACGTAGCATGAATCATCATTAAATAACCCGAAATGTGCTCATTCAGAATCAGCAGCGGATAAAAGCCGGTCACAGCCAGCACCACAAAGCAAAGCAAAGCCAAAAGGAAAACCAGCTTCTTCAAAATCCCGAGAAGGCTTAACTTCTGTTCAAAGAAAAACAGCGTAAACAGATGAACAAGCTTCTTCAGTGGATGCCGCCAGCACTCTTCGCAGGGAGAAATAATACAATTAAGGGCAATGCCACCGAGAGTAACTAAAAACGCAGCTATCGAAATCGTCCGAAACATATATTACTCACACATTCCCAACCGCAGTTCCTAATCCTCCTCCGCCAGTACCTTGGCAACACAAGCCAAAGCCTTAAGCCCATACAATAACAAAACCACAGCCAGCACAGCACACGAACCTAAACAAATAATCTTCATCCACGGACGAAATACAAACGAAAAAGCAAACACGCGGGCATAAGAAGCATCAATGCCCTGGAATTCAATCATCTTCTTTGTGGAATCCTGCTCGCCATCAACAGGAGAATCGATGGCAACTTCCCCGAAAAAGAACGGCGCATCCGTGGCATGGCAGTCTTCACAGCGACGAACACCCAGTGCCTGAGTGGCCGGCCTGACATTATGAGCAATAGGCCACAGATAAGGCTTCGCTGCATCGTGCTCAAAAACAACCGCGAGCTTGCCCTCATCAAAATGATAGACCTTGCCTCCGCTTACGTAAACGGGCTCGCCTTCGACTGCTTCAGCCAGCAATTTCAGGGCCTCATCGATATCATTCCAGTTTAAGCGAGGCCAATCACCGGTAGTTGAAAGTTTCCCTCTCATTATGATTTTCCCCACAGTCTGCCTGACAACATCAAGACCAATTGGCGTGACCTTCTCACCTTCCATAGTACCCCAAAAGGCAGGCCAGATAAGCTTATGAGGTGCTATCTTGCCACCTTCCATAACCACAAGAAGACCTGCATACGCTGCGCCAATCCCTCCCTGCTTGGCAAAAACAGGAGATACAATATGAGGAAGTACCTCATGAGATTTATTAATGACTGTCGTCCCTAAGCGATGCGCCCGGGAGGTTTTAGTCAGGATGGTCCTGTCAACAGGCCACGGACCAGAGTGACAGGCTGTACAGCTAAGCTTATCAAAATGCACGGGAGGAATACCACGATGCTCCGGTACAGGTGCACCTAACCGCCCTTCAACCGGTAACGATGAATATTTATCTCCGAGATGACAGCCCTCGCATGATGAGCTGGCCGCTAACGCATTTCTCGAAACAGAATCTTCACGCTCATAGCCACGGGTAATGTTATGGTCGACACCGTTACGATGGCAGTCAACACATTTCAAACCTGCTGCCAAGTGAACATCCTCATCTGACAACCATTTCTCCGCATCTTTCCTGTCGATGTCCATATTGGAATGGCAGAAATAGCATCGATGGTTGGGAACCTCTCTTACAATGTCAAAGAAAACCTGATCGCTTTGATTAAATACCTCTTCTCGGTAAGTCACCGTCGGTGGAACCAGCTTCTGGTCCCTCAAAGGCCCGGGCATAAACGGGTCATAGTTCTCTCCGGCGTCGAGCACCTCCTTGGCAGAACCTTTAACAGTAGCGAAGCTACATGTGGCAGCTGCAGCCCAGCGAAAATTCTCCTTCGCCGTTTGGACCGCATACTCAACCTGGTCATGAGCGGGCTCGGCATCGTGACAGCTTAGGCAATTAATCTCCAACCTACCCGAAACAAACTCACGCATAATCTCGTCTAATTCCCTGCTTTTAAGCTCTCCCGTGCCGCCGCCCGGCATATGCCTGCCGAAAAGCCTTGTAAACTCGCGCGCGGTCAGACCAAATTCCTCAGGCTTGAAAGTACCCGGCCAGAGACGATAAGAAAGAGGAACCTGCATGCCGACACTGGCATCAACGTATACCCACGGCTGACCGGGTCGGCTGGGCACAACATTCGGGTCAACTGCGTTAAAATGCCAGCCTTTGCTGATTACGCTGTAGCTATGACACTCGCCGCACGTCCAGCGAGTCGAAAACGGAAAAAGAATCTCGTCATCCGGGCTGATTCTCGCGCCTCTATCGTCATCTTCGTTTTCATAAAACAATCGAATGCGATGAAGGAAATGTGCCCTGCTGCCGTCACTTTCGTCCCCAAGTAGCTTCCAGTCGTCTTGAGCAAGGGCAGGTGAAGCCAACAACACCAGCAGTAAACAAAAAGCCGCTATCAATCCTTTTCTCA
>CAYSLN010000008.1:0-23642 GCA_964431825.1 uncultured Pirellulales bacterium
CCGGAAATGTAGTTGCCCATATTTTGCCAGCAGCTGGCAGCAGCGTCAAAGAATGCTTCATCTATCTTGAAGATGTTGCTTTCAACAGTGAAAAATCGCTGTTTTCTACTGCCGGCCCGGTCAGATTCGTTTCCCAGGATGTTCATATGCTTGGCACCGGCCTGAAACTCATCTATAACGGAGAACTGGACCGTCTCGAATTGTTCAGGATGATTCATTTGGAAAACTTGAGTCTGAGAAACACACAGAAACCTTTTCTTTCGAGCGTCGTGAAAAAAACCGATGAGCCCACTGATACAGCAAGCCCAACCGAAACACAACAGCTGAACCAATCCGACGACTCCAAAAAAACCGCACAAGTACCAACAGCAACCCAGCCCAAAGCCAAGCAAGGGCAAGGTAATTACTACAAATGTGTATTTAGCAAGAATGTTGTCATTGATACCCCTGAACAACTGGTTTTTGCTAGTGAAGATATTTCTATCAGCGATATCTTCTTGGCAAAAGGCTCAACCAGTAAATCAATTGAAGCTGAGACTGCCGGCGCAAATGACCTCGATGTGCCTAATATCCCTGTTACACAACACAGCACCCTGAATGAATCGTCCGATGAGCAATTTGTTAATACCCTTGTGACCTGCGACGATGGTGTTACTGTTATGCCGATGAGCACTGCCGGAGCGCAAAGAGATTCCAATGAGCTCAACGCCGAGGTGACAGCCCCTGACAGTAAAAGCCCTAAAGACTTTGACGATGTCGCAGGCAGAAGCACGTTTATAGCCCGAAACATCGACTACAGTTTGCCCCTCGGAGATGCCGTTGCCAAAGGCCCATTAGAGCTTACGTTTTATTCGGAGAACGTAAGCAACACTGAGCCCAATGACAACCTCATGCCTGTAAAAGTGACCGCCCAAAAAGAAGCCAGGTTTCTGTCGGCGTCAAACCAGGTGATTTTTGAAGGCGACTGTCTGTGTACAATGCTTCAAAACGACCCAAACATCCAGCAAAAGTATACGCTCTCAGCACCACAGCTTACAGTAACTCTCGGCGTAAATATAGAACATCTGACTGCTGGCGGGGGAACGGTCAAGCTTGCAACTATAAAAAAAGCGGAAAAAGAATTGGTCGGTGGCTTTGAACTGGAATGTCACCAGTTCGATTACGATGCCGGTCAGCAGCTTCTTTCAGCCACCGGACCAGGCATGATAAGACTGAACAACGCGAAAGCCCCTGAGACAGATGAGCAAGTGGAAAAATCCAGTTTAAGCCAGCCATGCTATGCGTTTTTGCGAGATTACGAGACTTTGGAGTACTTCTTGGAAACGGGTCAAATTATCGCTGATGCCGAACCGCAGGGAACATTGCGGTTTGATTACATCCCTGTTGTCGAAGGCCAATTAGGCCAACAAGTTATAGCGACTGCAAGCCATGCGGAAGCTAACCTCGTACAAACCCCCGACGGTCAATTGGAGCTCTCCACACTTACTGCTTCCGGGATTATTACCGGGGGCATTACTCATAAAGACGAGGATAATCAATTTATAGGCAGTAAATTGTTTTGTGACCACAGCAAGTATTTGGTGAAAATTTGGGGTGACCAGTCACAGCCGTGTTACTTCAATGGTGCTCCTGTCGATGGAGTTGAAATCGACCTGAAAACAGGCAAACGCAAAATCCTTATTACCGGCCCAAGTGCCCTGTAGCTAAACAGACAGATGTCCTAAAAAATGCCGGTTAAATGCAAAGCCCCTGTAAATCATTCATACTCAATTCGCTCAGTTGGTTGACTATTCTTTCAGCCAGACTCAACTGTTCGGCATCATAGGAGTTTGTCACCGCGATGGTATGCATTCCTGCCGCCCTTGCGGCCTCGAGTCCCCAGTGTGAATCCTCTATCACGATGCACTGATTCGCAAGAATAGGACTCTGGATATTATAATTGAGTCTTTTCAGGGTTAAAAGGAATCCATCCGGGTGTGGTTTTCCCCTTCTAACCTGCTCGGCAGAAACCACAATCGTAAACAAATTCCGTAAACGGGACTGTTCCAATATCAATTCGATCTCTGTCAGTACCGCCCCTGAGCATATCGCCATTGGTATATTGTTTTCTCTGAGCATCTGTAGAAAATCGCGAACGCCTTCTATTATCTGGCCTTCATTTTTTGCAAGTTCCTCAAATATCTGGTTTTTTTGCTTCACCAGATCCTCGATTCTTTGGCTGTCAAGCTTGGAGCGGTTTCTCTCCACAACCAGATTAAAGCAATCAATATCAGTCAGACCGAGATATTCTTTGTAATAATTCTTCTTTGTTATCTCGATACCGTATTGAACCAACACCCCATTAAAGGCACGAAGGTGCAATATCTCGGAATCGGTTATTACACCGTCAAAGTCAAATATGACTGCTCGAAGCATAATACCTCCCCTAATTGACCTTTATCGGCCCGACAAAAGCTTCGTAATCGGCGAATGTTGACTTATCGCCAGTGCAAATCAATTCTGTCAGGGCTGTGATCTTTGGTGCGTTTTTAGTGACATATCTCCGGGCAATCATTGCCTTGCGTTTTTTCATAGGGATTGTCTGTACTTTATCGACAGAACCCCCTTCAAGAACAGCAACTTCCATATCTACTTTCGTGCTGGCCTGGCTGCAAAACAAGAAACCTGTAATCAAGTCTATTGCAATATCAACCAACGCCCTCCCGTAGAGGTCCATATATTCACTGCCATTCCCTTTTACGAAGGCGATTGACTTTTTCAATTGCTCTGTCCCTTCAGCCAGTTTTTCAAGCAGGCCGCTCACTTCAGGGACAAACTCCTGTTGAGCAAGCTCATTAATAAGATTTTCGGCTTTACCGCTGCAGACACCCCGCACCGCAGCCACGACTTGCAATTGACTTGTCCCCTCGTAAATCGTTGTAATTCTGGCATCGCGAGCATGCCGTTCACAGGCATAGTCTCGCATATAGCCACTGCCGCCGAGAACCTGAATAGAATCATAAGCAACTCTGTTACACATCTCAGAACAATAATATTTGCTCATCGGCGTCAGCATAGAGGCAAATCTCTTGTACTGCCTGGATTCATTCTTGAGTTGTTTGACTTTTTCTTTATCTTCCGGCGGATTTGTCTCGAGCTGTTTGGCATAACTGATTTCCATATCAACCACCCGCGATGTTTCGTACAAAAGTGCACGGCCGGCTTCAATAGCAATTGTCATATCAATCAGCATATCACGCACGGCCGGTAGCTTTTCAATAGCTACACCGAACTGCTCTCGGCTGGCGGCGTAATCACGGGCCACGCGAAAAGCAGCCTCAGCAATCCCCACCGATTGAGCAGCGATACCTATGCGTGCGCCGTTCATCAGGCTCATAACATACGTTATAAGTCCACGCTGACGCTGGCCTACAAGCTTGGCGGGAGCATCTTCAAAAAACAGTTCGCACGTTGGGCTGCCATGGATGCCTAATTTATCTTCCAGCCGGCGCACCTTGACCCATGGGCCGCGTTCGACTAAATATAGACTCAGACCCCGGCCATCGGAGATATCGGGTTCGCTACGAGCAAGTACCAGCAGAATCTCACCGCAGCCATTCGTTATGAATCTCTTAACACCGCGAATGAACCAGTTGCCCTCTGCGTCCTGATAAACTCTGGCGGGGCGCTCGGATTCCATATCGTGGCCTGAAACCTTGATTGACTGCAAATCGGAGCCCGCGTCAGGCTCCGTCAACACCATCGCACCCGTGACCTTGCCTGCAGCGAAGGCAGGAAGATACTCCTGCCTGATTTCTTCTGAGGCAAAGGCGTTAATCGTCTCAGCAATCCCCTGCAAGCCAAATATATTCATAAGAGCTGCATCTGCACGCGAAACAATCTCGATAGCCATCGTGTAAACGAGATTTGGAAAATTCAACCCTCCAAACTGATAGGGCAGTGTAAAACCCATAACCTCAGCCTGGGCAAGCTTATCGAGAGACTCCTGTATTGGCTTTGCACGGGTCACTGAACCATCTTCATTAAGGACATTGCCCTGGCGGTCCACCTCTTCAGCACGTGGAGCAATAAAATCTGCACTCAGCCGACCGAGCGACTCCAGCACCATATCGTAATTCCGCACCGCCTCATCAGCATCGGCCGGGGCATAATCAAACTCGCCCGAAAACTTAAAGTTTTCTTCGCAAGCCGCCGCCAATTTGCCCAGGTCCATGTGCCTGAACAGAAATTGTATATCGTCGTTGTCTCTGTAGAAATCTGCCATAACCCATCCTATAATCAAACAAAATACCAATACCCTCTATAGAAATCTTTGGCTTAATAATTTCATTCTAACGCCTGATAAGCTCTTTTTCAAAAACAAATAGAAAATCATCCAGGCCGAGGCCAACAGCTCCTGTGGCCGAATCTGCTCCGTTGTCCGCAGGCAGTTCTCGCGTTATTATTAGAATCTATCAACACAGTCTTATGGTTCAATCTTTTTCGCAGAGCTATAATAAAGCTCAAAGCCTGGTAAATGTGTTTTCCCACGCCTCAGCACAGATTTTCCAGATAGTAGTCCATCCAGCCCGCCATTTTATACCCGATTGTGCGAGGTTTACTTTTAGTTTGGGAAAAGTTGTTGCAATTTCTAACTCTGGACGTTAGGATTCGACCGAAACGAGCCCTTTTGGTAATTCTACCACAGGGTAAGGATGCAGAAAATGGCTGAGCCGAGCAGAAATAGGGAAAAAAGTAGCCATACAGCCGTTGAGAAGGTTGTGAGTGATTTCGTCGACAGCTTAAGCAACGAGCACCGTATGCTGGTTGTTCTCAAGGCACAATTGTACGGCGATGCGTGGGAGCCAATGCTCGATGACCTGCAAAACCGCTTGGCGGGCAAGCCATATATATTTAAGCTCGTAAATCGAATAAAAGATGATATCGAACGCATCGAAGAGATGAAGAAATTTGAGGGTGAGCATAACATTGATTTGGCTGACTATATTGATTCGCCTTAAACTGAGATTACAAAAGGAATTAGATTCCCGCTCCATGGCCGGAGTCGAAGACAAACTTCGTAGGAATAACAAAATACGAATGGCCGGAATGCCGTATTTCGTTTCTCGGTGAGGGTTTATGAAAGTTCCAAAAATATCAAGATGCCGTCTGGCCATATTTGTTGGCGTTTTGGTTTTGTGTGATTCAGCCGGTAGCATAGCTGCAGAAAACAGTTCGCGGTGGCTTCTTTCCCCTAAGCTGCTTGAACAGGCCAATTTGAAGACATTGTGGCAAAATAAGCTGCCGATTAGAAATGATGAGAAGCTGGAACGACTGTTCATCCTTGATAATCGCATCTACGCCCTCTCGGACCACAATTACATAGTCTCTTTGGACAGGGAAAAGGGCGATGTGATATTTAGCAAGCCCATCGCTCCGCCTGGTCTGCCCGTACCTAATCTGGAGCTTTATGGCGGCGAGCTTATAGCTATAATTGACAACAAGTTGGTCCAGATTGACCCCGAATTTGGAACGGAAAAAAAGGCTGACAACCTTGAAACTGGCACAGTTTGCCCCGTCGTCCGAAACAATTCATACTTCTATCTGGCGGGCGTGGACAGACGTCTGCATGCGCTGCGAGCGTCCAACAGGGTCCAGGCCTTCGAGGTTGCTGTTGAGAACGAACCGATGATTACTTCGATCATCGCTAATGAGAGATCTGTAATTTTCGGTACCGATACAGGTAATGTGATAAGTATCACACCGGATAAGCCTAAACAGCTGTGGCGATTTGATGCCCCCAAGGCTATTGCCGGGCCGCTCGTTAAAGATCGAATGTCTCTGTTTTTTGCCTGCAAAGATACAAACGTCTACAGGATTGACATAGTTCACCCGCGGAGAGTAGAGCTCGTATGGAAGTGTCAAATACAAGGCCTGCTCGACAGGGCACCGCGTGTTGGCAAAAATGTTGTCTATCAATATGCCCAGGGTAAAGGCCTAACAGCGATAGACAAGCGAAACGGCTCAACTTTGTGGTCCCTGCGAGAAGGCCTTGACCTGTTAACAGAGGTTGCAGGAAAAGCCTATGTGTTCACAAACACAAGTACACTGGTGGTGATGGACAATAAAAAAGCAAAGGAACTATACCGAGTTAATTTTGCCGGTGTTTCGATATACGCTGCCAATACGGCTGACTCGAAAATCTATATCGCTGACAAACGTGGTCGGCTCGCCTGTTTAGAACCTGTTGAACTGTAAATAGTAAGGATAAGGAGGTCAAATGGACGTAAAAATCAAGACAGCATTAATAAGTGTTTCTGACAAAAGTGGTGTAGTTGACTTTGCCGCAGCACTGGCCAAAATGAGCGTCAAAATAATCAGCACAGGCGGAACTGCCAAGAAACTGAGCGAAGCAGGCATAAATGTCGTCGGCATTGAATCGGTTACCGGCTTTCCCGAAATGATGAACGGCAGGGTAAAGACACTTCATCCAAAAATTCACGGAGCTCTACTGGGACTTCGTGACAAGAAGGAACATACCGCGGCAATGGAAGAACATGATATCGAACCGATTGATTTGGTTTGTGTAAACCTTTATCCCTTTGAACAAACCATCGCCAAACCAGATTGCACTTTGGCAGAAGCAATTGAAAATATCGATATCGGCGGGCCAAGTATGATTCGCTCGGCTTCGAAGAATAATAAGTTCGTGACGGTGGTAACGCAACCCGACCAATACGACAAGGTTATCGAACAAATGCAAAAAACAGGTGGACTTGTGAGCGAACAGCTGCGAAGCGATTTTGCACGTGTCGCTTTCGGCCTGACCGCCTCCTATGACGCCGCCATAGCAAAATATCTAAACACCAGAGCAGAGGTAGAATATCCGGAACGTATCTCAATTGCGATTACAAAAGAAACGACGCTGCGCTACGGCGAGAATCCTCATCAAAGTGCCGCCTTTTATAAGCTGCCGTCGAGTGGAGAGATGTCGGTCGGCAGTGGCACCTTGCTGGAAGGCGGCGTAGGTATCAGCTTCAATAATCTGCTCGATACTAATGCCGCGTTTGAGCTTCTAAAGGAATTCGATAAGCCCGCTGCAGTTGTCGTCAAGCACCTTAATCCGTGCGGATGTGCTGTTGATGAGGATATCTGTGTGGCATACCGAAAAGCTTACGAAGGAGACGTTGTCAGTGCATTCGGTAGCATCATTGCTTTGAACAGGAAAGTGGACGTTGAATTAGCCAAGACTATTATGGAATCTTATAGCCGATTCGGCAAGGCACTTGGTGCTGGTGGATTCTTTGCCGAAGTCATTATAGCTCCGGAATTCGAGAAGGATGCCGTTGAGATAATCCGGACACTCAAGAGCTGGGGTGACAGAGTTCGGCTCATGGAAACCGGGCCAATCGACAGGGCTAAAATAGACCAAAGTGAGTTCGACGCTCGCTGCATCGTCGGCGGAATGCTCTTGCAAAAGAGGGATTTGGTCGGCTGGGAACCCAGTGCTTTAAAGTATCCGACAAAGGCCAGACCTACTAAAGAACAGCTTGAGGATTTGAGAATTGCATGGCTGGTAGGAAAGCACACCAAAAGTAATACCATCGTTTTGGTCAAGAACGCAAAGGTTTTAGGAGTAGGAGCTGGACAGATGAATCGAGTCGAGTCTGGGTTGATTGCATTTAAGCACGCAGGAGACGCAACGCAAGGCTGTGCCATGGCCTCGGATGCGTTCTTCCCGTTCCCCGACAACGTTGAAAACGCCGCCAAGGCAGGTGTAGCCTGCATAGTTCAGCCCGGCGGCTCAAAGAAAGACGATGAAGTCGTTGCCACAGCGGATAAGCACGGAATTGCAATGGTCTTTACCGGCAAACGACACTTTAAGCATTAGTTCCGTCTTGCACGCCTTCGCTACTATTAAGGCCAGGCGTAAATATTGTAAGGAGTATAAATGGGGCCTGTACTGAATGGGTTGATAAATCTACAAAGTGTTGAAAATCTCCTTCGAGCTGCAAAGGCAAAACTTGCAAGATGCAGAAGAAGCGTGATTATACAGGAAAACCAGGTCAGAAGCCTGCAAAATGCCCTCGAAGCCAAGAAAGAAGAGGTTCTGCTGACCAAGGTACAATGTGACCGCCTGGAACTTGAACTCAAAACCAGAGACCAAACAATAGCCAAGCTCAGAGCCTCTCTTAATAGTGCAAAAACAAATAAAGAATACGCCGCGGTCCTCACACAGCTTAATACAACCAAAGCAGATAATTCCAAGATCGAAACCCAGATCCTGGAACTGCTAAAAGATATTGAGGCCGACGAAGCCGAGTGCGAAAAAATACAAAAGCAGATAGATGAACAAAAACAGACACTCGAGAAAGTCCGAAAAGAAACTGAGCTGCTGGCAGGCAAACACCAGGCTGAAATCAAGGAAATCCAGGCTGAATGGGACAAGGTTGCAAAGACCATACCAGCCGAATCACTGGAGGTATTCAAGCGAGTCGCTGAGACATACGATGGCCAGGCTGTGGCTGCGGTTGAGCAACAGGAAGAAAAATCAGGGACTTATAGCTGTGGGGGCTGCTTTATGAATATCGCTGCTGAGTGTGTCAATGTGCTTATGACTAAAGACGACATAATCCGATGCCCTAACTGTACGAGAATACTCGTGCTCAGTGACTTACAGGCTTAATCGATGTGAAAAACAACTGTTCCGGCGGGTCCTGGGGAGTTAATAAATTGCCACATAAAATAATCGCTTATACAGATGGTGCCAGCAGAGGCAACCCAGGTCCGGCCGCCGCTGGCTTCATCTTGACTGACACTGACGGAACTCAACTACAGGCAAAAGCGTCATTTATAGGCCAAAGCACAAACAACGTTGCCGAATATACCGCCCTGATAAAGGCGCTCAAAGCTGCAAAAGAAATTGGTACCGAACAACTAACGGTTTTTAGTGACAGCGAACTGCTCGTCAGGCAGATTAATGGCAAATACAAGGTAAAAAGCGAGCAAATCAGACCTCTTTTCCAACAGGCTTTCGGTTTGCTCAGCGAATTCAAAAACTGGAAGGTCCAACATATTGCCAGAGAAGGAAATAAACAGGCCGACAAACTTGTAAACCAGGCGCTAAATCTCAGAAGCGACATTGAGGGCGAACCAATGCCTAATGTAAAAAATAAGAAAAAGATTCGACTCGGTGTGCTTATCAGTGGTGGCGGCACAACGCTTATAAATATCCTCGAACATATAAATAAGGGTCAGCTAAACGCGGAGGTCGCAGTCGTAATAAGCTCACGCTCAACCGTAGCCGGTGTTGAAAGAGCAAAGAAAGCTGGATTGGGCGTAAAAATCATTCGCAAAAAAGACTATCCCGACATTGAAAAGTTCAGCAAATGCATTGAAGAAGAGCTTGCCGCGGCAAATGTTGACCTTGTCGTCCAGGGAGGCTGGCTGTGCTTGTGGAAAATACCCCCACGATACGAAAATCGCGTGATGAACATACATCCGGCACTGCTGCCAAGCTTCGGCGGAGAAGGCATGTGGGGGCATCACGTCCACGAAGCCGTTCTCGCCGCAGGATGTAAAATAAGCGGCTGTACAGTACACTTCTGCACAAATGAATATGATAAAGGACCAATCATTGTCCAACGAGCCTGCGAAGTCAAAGACACCGACAATCCCGATAGCCTCGCTGCTAGGGTCTTCGAGCAGGAATGCATCGCATATCCGCAGGCCATAAAACTGTTCGCTGAAGGCAATTTACTTGTGCAAAACAACAAAATAAAAACAAAATCATGATTTGAATCCGGGTCACGGGGTCCAGGCCGTAAAATATGAACCCGTCTGAGGGACCCCGTCCTGCGGGAACACAAATTAAATCAGAAATGATATAATGCAAAAACCGACGCAGAATGTGAGGTTTTTAACAGAGTGAACCGGCGACAGAAAAGACTGTTAACAGAGTCAATAACCGTAACAGCAATTACGGTTATTGCAGTCTTAGCAATGATTAACCTCAAAGACTGGGTCAACCGCTCAGAGGCACTACGCGCAATGAGCCAACTTGGCATAAAGGTACTTGAGTACCGACAAGCATACGGCTCACTGCCCTCCGAATCTTATGTAAAGAACATCATAGGAACCCTTGAAGGACACCTCCGGCTTGGTAAATTGCAATACAGAGCACAATGGATCGACTTTGAAGCAACACCCGATGAGATATTGGCTTACTCCGAAAAAAGATACCCTTCATCACTGCTCGAAGATGTATATATAGTGCTCCGGCTGGATGGACGCGTCGAGTGGATCGGTACGAAGGAATTTGAGGAACTTTTAGCCCGGCAACAAAGCCCGATAGAAATTGAAATGATGCAATAATGACTGAAAATTCAAAGCTTTAGAATCGAATATCGATGTCTGACTTCCAACTCTCCTTATTTAATTGCGCAGTAACTCGCTTTTCTCCGGCTGTTTCGCCTCAAAACCTTCAAACTTCAAGTTCTCTTCATCCTGAACATCAATCTTTATAAGGTTCTTGCCTTTGAATTTGCCTGCCAGCACATATTCCGAAAGCGGATCCTCTATGTAATGCTCGATAGCTCTCCGCAAGGGTCTGGCCCCGAATTCAGGATTGTAGCCTTTATCGATGAGAAATTCCTTGGCCCCTTCTGTTAGCTCCAGTTTCAAACCATGCTCAGTCAACCTTTTGAACACCTTCGTAAGCTCGTAATCAACGATAGTTTGCAAATCTTCCCTTGTCAATGCCTTGAAGACTATCGTATCATCAACACGGTTCAAGAATTCCGGCCTAAAGTGACGCTCAACCTCCTTCTGAAGAACATCTTTCATCTTCTCATAGTTTGATTCAGGGCTCTTCTTGCCGAAACCGAACCCTGCCTGATTCTTAATCAACTCAGCACCGATATTGCTGGTCATGATAAGAATGACGTTCTTAAAGTCAACGCTTCGTCCGAAGCTGTCGCTCAGTCTGCCCTCGTCCATAATCTGCAACAATATATTGTAAACATCAGGATGAGCCTTTTCAATTTCATCCAGAAGCAGCACAGCATAAGGCCGGCGCCTGATCCTCTCTGTCAACTGCCCACCTTCCTCGTAACCCACATACCCGGGCGGCGCGCCTACTAGTCGGCTCACATTGTGCTTCTCCATAAATTCGCTCATATCCAAACGAATGAGCGACCTCTTGTCACTAAACATAAACTCCGCCAATGCCTGTGCAAGCAACGTCTTGCCGACACCACTGGGACCAAGGAATATAAAGCATCCCATCGGACGATTCGGGTCCTTCATGCCGCTTCTACTGCGCCTTACAGCTTTGGCCACAGCACTGATCGCCTCATCTTGCGAAACAACCGTTTTATGCAGCTCGGCTTCGAGTTCCAGGAGCCTCTGTGTTTCCTTCTTTTCCAGTTTCGTCAGCGGAACACCGGTCATATTGCTGACGACCTCCGCAATAATCTCCGTATCCACTGTTCCTGTTGCCTCTTTATTCTCCTCGTACCATTTCTTATGCAGTTGCGTCTTCTTGTCCAGAAGCTGCTGGGCCTCGTCCCTCAATGCCGCCGCGCGCTCATAGTCCGCGGCCCTTACCGCCTCGTCTTTTTCTCGTTGAAGTTTTTCAATATCCCCTTCTATCTGCGTCAAATCCGGGGGAGGAGTCATATTCTTAAGTCGAACTCGAGCCCCAGCTTCATCAACAACATCTATTGCCTTGTCCGGTAAACACCTGCCCGTGATATATCTGGTTGAAAGCTCCACCGCCTGAAAAAGAGCCTCATCGGTAAACCTGACTCTGTGATGCGCCTCATAGCGGTCCTGAAGCCCCCTAAGAATTTCAAGAGCCTCGTCCTTCGAAGGCGACTCAACAATTATCGTCTGGAATCGCCTCTCAAGCGCACCGTCTTTCTCGATGTACTTTCTATACTCATCCAGAGTAGTAGCACCAATACACTGAACTTCTCCCCTCGCAAGAGCTGGTTTCAATACGTTTGATGCATCTATGGCCCCCTCCGCCCCACCGGCTCCAACCAGTGTATGAAGCTCATCAACAAATAAAACGACGTTCTTTGCCCTTTTAACCTCGTTAATAACCGCCTTTATTCTTTCTTCAAATTGCCCACGATACTTTGTCCCCGCAACCATCATCGCCAAATCAAGCACTACAATGCGCTTGTCCTTGAGCAGCTCCGGCACCTGCTTGTTGACTATCTGCTGGCTCAGACCCTCGACAATAGCGGTCTTGCCCACGCCGGCCTCACCAAGCAAAACAGGATTGTTTTTCGTGCGTCTGCATAGTATCTGTACCAATCGCTCAATTTCATTCTTCCTGCCGATTACAGGGTCAAGTTCACCATCGGTCGCTAACTGAGTAAGATCTCTGCCGAAGCTGTCCAGTGCTGGAGTCTTGCTTTTAGGTTTTCGAGTTGTCGTGGGTCCCATCTTCATTCCAAGGCCGGTCGGTCCACCTTCCACTCCTGCCCCAAGCAGATTCAACACCTCTTGACGAATGTCCTCCAGCTTCAAATCAATATCCATAAGAACCTGGGCCGCTATACCTTCGCTCTCCCGAAGCAATCCAAGTAGGATATGTTCGGTACCAACGTAATTATGGTTAAGTGCTCTCGCTTCTTCTATCGCATATTCAATAACCTTTTTGGCACGTGGAGTCTGAGGCAATTTACCCATCGTAACCATATCCGGGCCGTTAGGAACATGCTTCTCGATTTCGATGCGAAGCTTCTTTATATCAACATCCAGATTTTTCAGAACCGTTGCACCAACGCCACTGCCTTCTTTAATCAAACCAAGAAGTATGTGTTCAGTACCTATGTATTCGTGGTTGAACCGCTGCGCCTCCTGGTTGGCCAGCGCCATAACCTTACGTGCACGGTCTGTGAAACGCTCAAACATCTCTTACCTCAAAAATATATAATTTCAGCCTCCCATTGTCGCTGATGCATCAACCCGATACAGCCCTCAAACCACATTATACCCCATTTTACCCATCTGTCAATCTACAAAACATCGCCGAATCCTGCTTCTGGCTCTTGGTAGCACCTATCTGTTATATACCCTATACCAGCTTGATGTTCAGTTTTCGGACCAAGTTTTTTTCTCTTCGGTGTGAGTTTTATCGACAAAAAACGCTGCCAACTTTCCAGCTGTCGGCTCATTTAGAGACTTTTTCTCTTGCTACAGCCCCTTGCTTGAACGAAAGAATGAATCTACTGTTTTTTATTTTTGCCTTTTTGCTGCCCGATTATTTGCGTCCCTATACCCTTGTCGGTATAGATTTCAAGCAGTAGCGAATGTTCAATTCGACCATCGATAATGTGTGCTTTTTTGACACCGGCATTCAAAGCCGTCAGACACGCCTCGACTTTGGGTAACATCGCGCCAGTGATAATACCGGCATCTATCATGTCTTTGATTTGTGCCTCGTCCAGGCTCGAGACCCAACTGTCCGGGTCTTCGAGGTCTGTCCGTATTCCGTGCGTATCACTCAATATCACGAGCTTCTCGGCCCCCGTCTCCGCAGCGATTTTACCGGCCGCACTGTCAGCATTTACATTCAGCTTTCCGCCGGCCTTGTCTCTGGCTACCGATGCGATAACAGGGATATTGCCGGAGGCACAGAGCATATTTAATAGCTCGGCATTTACACCGACAACTTGCCCAACCAATCCAAGGTCAATCTTTCGCCCGTTTCCCCCGACCAGCCTCAGAGGCTCCGCAAACAATATGCAACTGCCCAATGAATGTAATCCCATCGGATTGCAATCCAGTTCCGTCAACATCTCACAGATGGGAGTATTGATTTTATGCACAAGTGTATGCTCGGCAATAGTGAGGGTTCGCTCATCGGTATACCTCTGTCCCTGAACCCAGGTCGGCTCCAGACCTGCCTGGCTCATTGCTTTTGTAATAGCTTTTCCCCCACCGTGGACGATGATCGGACGCATTCCCACGGTAGCCATGAAGGCAACATCGGTTAATAGTTTCTTCTGAAGACAAACATCATCGAGAATGCTTCCGCCTATCTTTACCACTACGATTCGCCCACGAAAACCGCGGATATATTCCATCGATTCTATTAGCGTACCGGCTTTTGCAATAGCCTCTTGCACTGCATAACTCCTGAAAATAGCGAAAATAAGCTTTCCTGCGACAAACTGCGGAAAATTACCAGGTTAGTGAATGTATTATTACCTCCAAAGTCTGTCAAGTCATAATTAGATATCCCTCGTTCGGGTCTCTGTCCAAAACTACATTCATAATAATGGAGGTCAATGCTGGAAAATCAGCCTGATAACATCGATTTACCTGATGAAAACCCGCTACAGCCATTGACCCTACCGTTTTCTAAAGTCGCCGGACGAAAAATTTGTTCAAGAAGATACTATAACAATGCTGCCAGATTAAGAACGCTTTTCTCATCTCTCGGATTATTTATCACCGTCGAATTATAGGTAAAATCTTGAGCACAAATGCCTTTTAAGAATATGGATGCACAAGTTCAAGATGATGAGAATCTGGCCTGCTACATAACACTTTTCGCATAGCAATCTAATAATTAAGAACTCAAAACCCTCAGTCCTTCAGCAAGGCTCGAATCTGAACGATTTCCCTGCTCTTTGGCCACTTCCTTACACATGGTTAGCCGAGAAAAATGTGGCAGTAAGTAAAATTTTCAGCTTTGTAAACTATGCAAAAAAAAATACTTACGACACTCTACTGCTAAGTGGGCCTCGCAAATTTACCTATTGGCATTGTGCGGAACTATAACCTGTGATAAAAAACAGATAGCCATTAAACAGCTTAGCTAAGCTGCCATAAAAATAATTTGAAAAATTACCAAAATTGTCTTGACATCGCAGATTATATGTAGATAATAGCGATAATTAAATTGGAAAGTTTTGGAGGAATATGGATAACGCTTCGTAGCTCCGCCCGTGGATGCTACTGAGCAAGGAACGGAGGCTGGGTTCTATGGATGGATGAGGTGATCATTTCTAATTCAAAGGAAGGAGAAATTCCCCTTATCTTCAAGCGATTGCCGCGGTCTTTCTCTGTATCCTCGTTTAGAGGATATTTAACCGAATTACTCCCTGGGTGACCGCAAGGCTTCGCAACGATTAGTGAGGATTTTTCGCGCGGATTGCTGCACTATTGTAAATAACAGAAGTGTTTGCATCCACTGAAAAACGCGTCAAAGAAACATACGATGGAGGAGTGTAAAAATTGAAAACATCAATGCTGCCTTTAAATAAGTGCAGCTGTTTTTTGCACCACAGTGTCAAACACAGCTGTAATCCGGCAGTGGTAACCCATTTAGTGAGGAGGTCCCATAAAGCCAAAAAAATAAAAGATTAGATCGTAATTGGCCTGTGCGCCACAATTTATATCAACACAATTTGTTTTGTGTGAGAAAGGAGTCTAGAAATGAACGGAAAAAGGAAAATCGCAGTGTTAGCAGCAGTATGTGCTTTGGCGCTGATTGCGTCAGCAAAAGTTGTTGAAGCTGACCTTACTGGCGATGCAACAGCCCATGTCTATGTGGATGTTGTGGCCAATATCGCAGTTGGTGTCATTGATTCAAACGTAGACCTGGGTGAAATTCAGACTGGTGATGTAGTAGGTGAGATAACCTTCCGCATCGATGCCAATGTCGAGCAGGTCAAACTGGGAGTTGTTGCTTCCAATCTTTACAAGGGCGATGTACCAACCGGCACAGCTGGGTATCAAATCCCGGTCTCTGGCTCTGGTGCATTTGTTGACCCAAATGCAGCCAATCCAACAGAGGGTGGCTCAAAGACGCTACCGTGGACAACAACACAGGTAGTTGACGCTGACCAATGGCTTTACAATTCAACCGGATTGCAGGAGTACGAGAGTAATCAAGGCGGCCATTTCAGCCAGGACGTAGATGTTACGGTAACGTGGAATCAGCCCGACCCCGAGTTGCCGACAGGCGAATACAGTGGTTGGGTCAAACTAGTTGCAGAAATAGATCCCGTGTAAGGTCAGGGTTTGTTAACCCATGTGATGAATTTCATTTGATTTGCCGGGCCAATTACGATTTTTTAAAAATTTATTCAGACAAAGGAGCCGGAGTGATGAAACAGGAAGTTGAACGAAGGAAAATAAAGGGATTTCTTGCCATTGGTTTCGTTATATGCTTTCTATCCAGTCAGCTTTGGGCCAATCTCGGGATAAGACCCGCATATGTGGAAGTGGAACTCGACAAAAGACGCCCTGCTGGCAGATTTCTCATTTCTAATCTCGGAGACACGGCAGAACGTTATCGTATTAACGCACTGCATTTTGTCTACTCTGAGGAAGGGGAACTGCGACAATCAAAAACAGGTGACCACTCTCTGGCTCAATGGATTAGATTTAATCCAAGGGAGCTAACGCTCGCACCGAAAACACAGCAAGCTGTGCGGTTTGCTATAGTTCCAAGAGGTAAACTTGAACAGGGTGAATACTGGGCCGCAATGGAACTGGAGTCTCTGAGAGTAAATGAAATAACATCCACAGACGAAGAGTCAGGTAAATCAGTAAAGCTAAGAACAATCTCCACAATTATGGTACCCATTTTTGGAACCGTCGGAGATGTTGATTATGATGGAGTTATCAAAGACGTCAAGCTGGTTACCAACGATGGGGCAATCTATCTGCGGGCCTTATTGGCTGCCACAGGGAGCGGCCGGTTAGGAGCTATAGCCAAATACGAAATCCGCAATACTGACGGGGAAATCCTCGACGAAGCTCCAATGGATAGAGCTTATGTTCTGCGAGGTACGCAACGCTGGCTCACCAGGAAAATGGAAGTTGAATTGCCCGAGGAGGTCTATACCATAAAAATAATCGTAAACGCAGCCCATTTTGAAAAACCGCTTACAAAACAAATACAGCTCAGGTGGCCGAAGCTTGAAGCAAAAACAGAAAGTGACGAAACCCCACCTGCTGTTAACGAGCTAAAAGAATCGGATAATGAAACACAAGGTTTAACGGAGTTAACCAATAACCAATCTGGGACGGAGCCGAACAGCGATGGGTAAACATGGGCAAAACCAAAACTCTTCTCTTCGCTCAGGAAGCTGTGCGGGGCCTGGCCGTGCTCATTGTGTGCTTTACACCGCTTCAGATAATAGCACTGGATACAAATACTCCGACAGAACCAACAAGCAACAAAGCACCACTTACGGGAATTCGAGTTAACGGCCTAAACGGTTACAGCGAAAAAGAGCTTGAAACGGACAAGTCCTCGCTGGGGCTGCGTCGAGTCTTTAGCAGACCACACGTATTTGAGGGAACCGCCCCGCTCGGTGCCACGGTTGAGTTATTACTAAATGACATATCAATAGAAGTTCAGCAGGTTTTCCCGGAAGAAAATTCACCGCTGGGGGTCGGCAACTACCGCTTTGAAGACGTGGAATTACCAAGTGGCATCCTCAATGAGATTGTAATCATCATTACCAAGGCCAATGGTAATGAAGTACGAATAGAAAAGTCTATTATCGGCACGCTGCCGCTTCCACCCAATGAACCCAGTGCACATCTAAGTATGCTGGGCTCAAGAAGCGACTCCAACACAGCAGTTTCTGAACCTAACCTACCAATTGCCGATCCCAACATAGTTGTCCCTGACCATGATCTATCACCCCCCGAACCAAATACCCCAGCGCCTGACCCAAACACTACAGTTTCTGAGCCTAATCCATCGACATCAGATCCCAACGCAGCCGTATTTGAGCCTAACCTACCGGCTGCCGACCCCAACATAGTGGCCCCTGACCATGATATATCACCCCCAGAACCAAACACCCCAGCGCCCGACCCAAACGAACAAACACCTGACCCTAACGCAATCGTTCCAGAACCCAATCTCACGACATCAGATCCCAACACAACTGTATCCGAGCCTAACCTTCTGGCCGCCGACCCTAACATAGTCGTCCCCAACCAAGACATATCATCCCCCAAACCAAATACCCCGGCGCCTGACCCCAACACTACAGTTTCTGAGCCTAATCCATCGACATCAGATCCCAACGCAGCCGTATTTGAGCCTAACCTACCGGCTGCCGACCCCAATATAGCTATCCCTGACCAAGACATATCAACTCCTGAGCCAAATACCCCAGCGTCTGCCTCGAACACACAAACGCCCGAACCTAACACTACCATTGAAGAGCCCAATACATATTATTTCGAGCAATTCATTGATACAGGCTCCACCGAGGATGCCACCGGCAGAACCATCGAGCTTGTCGGCTTCGTCGTCCGTGGAAGAAGACTATCAGAAAAACTGACAATAGAGGACCTCGACTCGATTGTTACTCCTGATGGAAAAAGACTATTGCCCCTCCTAAGAATACTGCGAGCGTTCAAAGTCACGATAAGTGAAGACGGCAATCTCATTAAATTCACCCCTGAAGGAGCCGAACCAGTGACAATCGATTTCCTAAAAAGACAAATTCAAATCAAAGACCAGACCAGGCCACTGTCCTGCATAGAGGCCACCTCTGAAATTACGATGAAGCCCGACATGTATATCAGCCCGGAAGATCTTTCTGAGATTCTGGATATGGAGTTAGAGTGGGATAACGCGCTCTATGAATACCGTATACAGCTGGACCGTCAATTGAGTATATGGAAAAGAATAAGGGGCAAATCGCTGTTTGGAATAGGGACACAATTTATCTCTTCAGACCTGCCTGAAGAACTTCCACCTGCCGAAAGCAGCGATGAACTACTGCACTTCCTCGAATTTAACTGGAGCCCACGTTACGACTGGAAATCCAACTCATCCGTAAGTTCGTATTCACACTCGATTCGTTCATCCTCACCACATGAGACTCTACTGGGAAAATTTAAAAAAGGCCGATATAAGCTGCAAGTGTCTCATCCTGAACTGGTTTGGGAAGACAATGAACGAGGGTATTACTGGAGAAACGATGACAAACATATTGCACAGCTTAACTGGTTTGAATGGTCCTACCGCCTGCCCACCGCAGAGGTTGCCTTGGGAGATTCATCTTTCGGGATTGGAGAGCTGGTCTTTCCCGGCTCTCGGATTACAGGAATTCGAGTTAACGGCCTAAACGGTTACAGCCTAGAAGAGCTTGAAACAGACAAGTCCTCGCTGGGGCTGCGCCGAGTCTTCAGCAAACCATATATATTTGAGGGAACCGCCCCGCTCGGAGCGACAGTTGAATTGTTACTAAATGACATATCAATAGAGGTCCAGGAAGTCTTCCCGGAAGAAGATTCACCGCCGGGGATCGGTACCTACCGCTTTGAAGACATCGAATTACCGAGTGGTATCCTCAACGAGATTGTAATCGTTATTACTGAGGCCAATGGTAATGAAGTACGAGTAGAGAAGTCTATTATCGGCACACCGACGCTTCTGCCCAAAGGACGCAGTGCATATCTGGGTGTGTTGGGCTCAAGACGCGAAATCATCGGCGGAGAAAAGAAAAACTTTGAAACTGGTAATTTCTCCGGGCAATTTGCGGCTGCCCGACTACTGTATGGACTCAGTGACCGGCTTACAATCGGTGGAATGTTAGGCCTTCAGCAGGACTATTTCCAACGCTCTAACGAGCAAGCTTCCCAATCCGACCGACGACGACATCCAAAATCCAGCACGCACGTCGGAGGATTGTTTTCATACCTTCCTTTCGATAAGTTGTTTCTCTCGGGAGAATTCGCCACAAGTCAGGGCGAGGGAACTGACAGTTACAACGATATGGGCCTCAGAATGAGAGCAGAATACCTGCCAACAAAAAAACTCAGCCTGCAAACAGATTTCCTGTATTTTGGCGCAGATTACTTCAATGGCCAGAGTTCCAATATATACGACCGGATGGGAGGGGAACTGGGAATCTCCTGGAAACTCTGGAAAAAATGGTCGTTGGAAGCAGGTGCTGGTCAAATTCAAAACAACCTGGATGGCAGCCTCAACGAGACACTAACCGTAGACTATCAAAACATAGGTCTGCGAACCACCATTCTCCCACATTCTACATTGGACTTCAGGTTCAATCGACTCGGTTCCAACCTGGAGTCTGACCAGAAAATCCTTAGCGAACTCAGGCTTCGTACCTCACCTTATCGGGGTTTGAACATATATGGAAGGATTTCCTCCGGAAACAAAATAGACCTTGGCGACTATAACGGCTTCTTCACCGGATTAAGGCTAAAGAACGCTCCACGCTCCACACGCCCATCGCAATATTGGACATTAAGAAAGTCTCTAAGTAAAGCCAACACTATTGGCTTTGGCTATAGTGACACCGGCCTTGAAAAATCTATATCCTTCACACATGACCTCAATATCCGCATAAAGGACCATCCCCTCCGATCCCGGACAGAGATCCTGCATGACCTTATGACAGATGGAAGAAATGGAAAGCTCCGTTTCAGGAATCGCACCGAGTATCTACTTGACCGTGTGGGCTACAACCGAATCGGATTTACAGGAGAATATCAGGACGGTGAGTATCAGGCCATGTTCTATCTCAGCATCAGAAATCTGTATGCAAAACACAGAAATTTATTTACCAACATTAACGAACACAGAGTCAGAACCGCCTACGGGGCAGTTCACGGAAGAGTCTTCCTGGATTACAACGGTAATTATCTTCTGGACAAGGGAGAGCCCGGTGTTCCTGATGTAACGGTTGGCCTAAACGGCATAAAAAGCGCTATCACAGATGATAACGGCTACTATATCTTGCCCGGTCTGGGCAACGGGCCAAATGCTCGCGTGCACCTGGACATAGATACCGTCCCCGCCATATACTCCGTCACCCACGGAACCCAGATTGCCAACATTACAAGGGAAAGCCTGACCGAAGTGAACCTGAGTGTAGCACCACTCATATCGATTATCGGGCGAATTACCGCTACATATCCCGATGGCCAGACCAGGTCGGTCTCAGGCGTCAGGGTCTATCTTAGCGATGCGAACACAAAGCGTTTCGCTGCCGATTCCTTTACCGCAGATGATGGCACTTACTACCTCGGGGATATAAAGCCCGGCGAATATATCCTGAAGATCGACATGGATACAGTTCCCCCGAATCATCAGATATCCGAGCAGGAAAGAAACATTAAGGTGGTCTCGACTAAAGACGATTTCCAGGAAATTGAGATGCCTGATTTCACAGCCAGTGTGACACCACAATAGCATTCCTCAACCCTAAACTTGTAACGGAGAGGGCGGGATTCGATTTACCCTCTCTATGCAAGATCCTCAGTAAACTTAGTTTACAACTTAATTGTAATAAAAGCAAAGACTTAAATTATCTTGTCGATTTACTATACCTGTACGATTTTTTACTATCTCATGACGTGTTTTGAGGGCAATTTGAGGGCAACATCAAGGGGTAACAAAAACTCGTTGGTGATATAATTGATGTAATCACTCCTGCAGGTGGAGATCATATCTCCTATCAGTTAATACCACGACTAATGCCTCGTAGCTTTGATGGTTACGATAGCATCAGGTAATCCAGGTGAGCTTACCGTAAGCCTGATGTCGCCAGTGCTTTGAGTACTTTTGATTACAACTAGCGCACGTCCATGCCAAGCTTTACGTTTTGTACCAACATATTGATCAAGGTCTTTTAAATTGGCATTATCAACGCCGGCAACAACCCCGGGACCTTTTACATTAAACAAAAGCTGGTTATCGGCATTAGGCTGTATATTTCCATCCTCGTCGGTTATTTCAACTGTAACAAATGATAAATCCTGCCCGTTAGCCAATAATTTTGTACGATCTGCAATTAATTTTATTTTAGCAGGTTTACCGGCAGTTTTTAATATGGCCGATTCCAATTCTTTGTTATCCTCTATACCAACGGCCTTTAACAAACCCGGTCTATAAGGCAAAGTAAACGTAGCTTTATATTCCTGTTCTTTGGCTGTTGGTTGTTCTCCAATGAGTTTGTTATTAAGGTAAAGCCGAACCTTAGAATATTTCGAATACACCTCAACCTGTATGTCTTTTCCTTCGCGTCCAGGCCAGGTCCAACTTTCCCATGTAGGCCAAATAGACCACATGGTTTCCTTAATCTCTCCATTATCAGGGTTGGGTTCCCGGACCGCCATATAAAGCTTTTCGGTGTTGTTATACAACAAGCTCCGATAGTGCGATATTGGTTTTCTCCAACCTATCAGGTCAATATCACCACAGTAAGCTCCATGCCAGGGATAAAAGTCCCCTTCCCAATGTTGGCCATCCGGTTCGCCCGGATAGTAGTAACGACCTATACCTGACTCGCCCAAATAATCAAGTGCAGTCCAGACGAAATCACCAATGATATAGCTGTTGCTCTGCACCATGTCCCAAACATAGAATGCATCCCTGGGATAGGACTCTGTGTGAACAATGATCCGGGAGGGAACCCGTTCATGGTCGGAGGCAGCGCGATGCAATTGATAATTATATCCACAGATATCATGTACTGCAAATAGCGTGTCGAATATTTCCCAACCCTGACTCCAGGTGGTCATGGCAGAAGTCACAGGCCGTGTCGGGTCAATTTGGCGTACACAATTGGCAAGCTTGTTGGCGGTTTCAACAGCTTCGGGTTTCGTCCTTTCAATTATCTCATTACCTGTGCTCCAAATAATAATTGAAGGATGATTTCGATCACGTAACACCATAGATTCTATATCGCGTTCCGACCATTTTTCAAAAAACCTCGAATAATCGTAGGGCGTTTTACTTTCTTCCCAGCCATCAAACGACTCGTCCATAACCAAAAGACCTAACCTGTCGCAAGCATCTACAAATGCTTCTGAAGGAGGATTGTGCGAAGTCCGTACGGCATTAAATCCCGCTGATTTCAGCAATTCAACCTTGCGTTCTTCAGCCCGGTCGTATGCTTTAGCGCCCAAACAACCATTATCATGATGTACACAGCCACCGTTTATAATCACTGTTTTCCCGTTCAGTTGAAAACCGTTTTCGGGACTGAATTTTATTGAACGTATACCAAAGGTATCTTGGAAAATATCAATTGTCTTGTCTCCATGCATTACTTTTATTTGCGCCTGATACAGGTTGGGGATTTTCGGCGTCCACAGCAATGGATTATTTACCGTTATGGTTTGGACTACTTCCTCTTCGTTGTTTGCCTGTAGTTCAACTTTAACCTCATGATTGCCTACACTTTTACTATTCTTATCTGTAAGCTGTGTCGACAAGACAATGCTTTGTGGCGAAGTTTTTTCGTTCTTTACAAGTGTTTTTACCTGAACGGTTGCTTTTTCCGAGCTTATCGCGGGAGTTGTAACTGCTACGCCCCAGTGGCCAATGTGAATTGGGTCGGTCACCAAAAGCCACACATGCCGGTATATGCCGGAACCACTGTACCACCGACTATTCATTTGCTGGGAATTATCCACACGGACAGAAATAATGTTATCCTCATTGTAGTTTAGGTATGGAGTAAGATCATAGTAAAAAGATGTATATCCATATGGATGTACCCCCAGGGATTTTCCGTTGATAAACACTTCGGAATTCATATAAGCGCCTTCGAAGTAAATGGAAACGCGTTTACCTTGCCATGTAGGCGGAGCATTGAACTTTTTCCGGTACCATCCTATACCTGCAGGGA
>CAYSLN010000009.1:0-12697 GCA_964431825.1 uncultured Pirellulales bacterium
CGTTTGCCCACAGCGTTGTGGCCGGTAGCTGGCAGACCGGTAATCGAGCGTCTGCTGAATTCTTTAGCTGCTCAGGGAATAGACCAGGCGGTAATTTGTTCAAATGGTGATAGTTCATTGCTGGCAGAATCGTTTCAAACTGACAGTCGTCTGAAGCTGCGATTTTTGGATGAACCGTCACCTGTGGGTACCGCCGGGTGCATTCGAGATGCTGTCGGAGATGAAACAGATGCTCTAATTATGGTTTTCTCTGCCAGTATAATATCCCCCCCCAAGATAGATACGCTCATAACTGCTCACCGCAACGGCAGGTCCGATTTGACTGTGATGTTTAATCCAGGCCGTGGGAACGATAAATCACCAGGCGAATCAGCAGGGATTTATATCTGTGAAACCAGCGTTATGGAACACGTCCCCAAAGAAGGCTACTTTGATATCAAGGAAGCCTTAATTCCTGAAGTTCTTCGTGCAGGAAAAACTATTCATCCTGCGATATTGCCGAACCACGTCGGAAATTTTCGGGACAGGCGAGGATACCTGTGTGCTGTTGCTGATTACCTTGAAAACAACCCAAAACTGGATGCGGACTTGAAACTTTGCAGCAAGACCGACTCGCAAGTCACATGGAGTTCAGCTGACGTGACCGTTGATCCAAAGGCTCGAATTTATGGGCCGGTTGTTATTATGGATGGTGCTCACGTTTCTGAGGGCGCACTTGTCTTCGGACCGGCTATACTTGGACGAAACGTCAGTATCAACAAAAACAGCGTTGTGGCAAATTCCGTTCTTTGGGATGATGCACAAATAGGTGCAAACTGCGAAATTCAGCGATGTGTAGTCGACTATAACACAGTTGTAAGACGTAATACCATTGTGGAAGAAAAGTCCATATCGTTTAAAGCGAAGGGAATATTCACAAGCTTGGTCAGGAGTATATTAAAGATTGTCGGGAAAAACTCAGGCAGGCTGCGAGGTGCATTGCAATCGCAATTTGCCGGAATCGATAGAAAACTGCCGGACTGGGTCCGGGTTCGCAAAATGCAATTCGTTCACTGGTTTGCAGCCAGCCTTGTCATGATTGCATTTCTTTGGTCCTACTGGCCGGGACTTGTAGATCTTTGGGGAATATGGCAAAGAAGCGATGAATACTCCTCTGGCATTCTGGTTCCTTTTCTGGTGGTGTATGTCTTGTGGTCGAGGCGCCATGACATTGCTCAATGTCCAATAAGGCCATCTGTTTGGGGACTGTTTGCCTTCGTAGCGGCCCAGGCTGTCAGGCTCTTTGGTTTGTTCTTTATGTATGGCTCTGCGGAAAGACTGTCCGTTGTTCTTAGTGTCGCTGCATTGGTGCTGTTGTTATTTGGTTGGCAGCTTTTCCGAAAAGTATCTACAATATTATTATTTCTATGCTTAATGCTGCCCTGGCCAAATCGAATCCAGGCCGCTGTGGCGCTGCCTTTGCAGCGATGGGCAACTTCATCAGCCATATTTTGCCTGGAGATTATGGGCTATGGGGTCGTCAGGGAAGGCAACATTATACATATTGGTGATGCAAGTGTTGCGGTTGCTGAAGCCTGTAATGGCTTGAGAATGATAACCGCCTTTTTCGTAATCAGCGGATTAGTTGTCTTGGTAATCAGGCGAGCAAAGTGGGAAAAGCTGATTATTTTTATCTCGAGTCTGCCCATTGCTCTGCTTTGTAACACAACGCGATTGACGGTAACAGCAATTGCTTTCACCGTGCTTAAGGGCGAGCATTGGGCAAAGATATTCCACGACTTTGGCGGATATGCGATGATGCCATTAGCTCTTTTGGCAGTGGTTGCTGAGCTTTGGCTCTTGAAAAAACTTACCACACTTCCAGCACTTCCAACAACGAAAGAAGCAGTAATAATCGCAAGACAAAAATGATAGTCAATTTTATAAATAGTGGAGATACGGGCAATGAATAGTTTGGAAAAGTATCTTGACCACGTGATTGAACGAAGACCTGCTAATGTTGGTGGTACTCCGGTTTACAATATCCCCCCAAGTGGGAACCCTGAGATACCACCTGAATCTGACAGTGGGGACACGTACAATTTAGTTGCCGGAATACTTCGACGCTGGCACATTGTATTACTGGTGGTCCTTGTAATATGCGGAGTTGGACTGCCTGTAATATGGCTCTCAATTGAACCGGTATATAACGTGACTGGTGCGATAAAAGTCGAGCAAATTTTGTCAAACATCCTGACCGGCGAGGCAGACAGGGGAGAAATATCAAATTACCAAAGCTTTATGTATACCCAGGCTGAAATGATCAGCAAAGGTAGGGTAGTGCAGAGAGTAGCAGATGATTTGGCAGACAAAAACCTGTCTTTCTTCTCAGGTGAACCCATTAACTTTCTTGGAAAAATAAAACGAAAGCTAAGCAAGACAAAGGGAGAATCTGATCCGGCCAGTGTATTGAGACAGGCAATAACCAACGGTCAAATCATAGTTGCGCCGGTCCGTACTAGCGAGTTGATAGAGATAACTATGAAAAGTACAAATCCGCAGGAGGCGAAGCAGATTGTAGATGCTTTTATTAGTACCTATATGGCCGTCGAAGTCTCCAGCTCTGCCGAATCCCAGGATCACGAACTGGGGGTGCTGGAAAACGAGCGAGGAGTTCTGGCGGAAAAATTACAAAGTCAGCGCAGAGCAATCGGACAGTTGGCACAGGAATATGGAACTACAACTCTGGGAGGACGTCAGGATATGATGTTGCAACGTGTTACCACTCTGCTGGCTGAGCTTACCAGATTAGAGGCTCGAAGAATCAATCTTGAAGCCCAGGTGCAATTTTTTGAGCAGACTAAAAAACAGACTATAGCACCTGAAGAGTTGCTGAGAATGCGCAATGAGTATGTAAATTCCGACCCAACAGTCCGGGAACTAAGCCGAAATATTATCGAACTGGACAAAGATCTGATTATTGCCAAACAGAGGTTGGTACCTACAAATCCCGCTCTTAAAGAAAAACAGGAGCTTTTGAATGCATTCCAATCACGCCTTCAGGAAAAACGTGAGGAAGTAGCGAAGAGCTTCGATGATATGGCCTCTCAGCAAACAAATCAAGTTGGCAGAGAAAAACTGCTTAGCACTCAGGCGGAGCTGGAACAAAGCAAAGTATATGAAGAGCGCCTCCGAAATGTACTGAACAAAGAAGATACCCAAACCATAGAGCTCGGACGCAAGCAACTGCAGATTCAGGACTTGCAGTTCCAATTGGCATTGGACCAGGAGATATATGATACGGTGCGCCGTCGACTCCGAGAGTTGGAGATGGAACGAAAACGCCCTGCAAGGATTTCTGTAGCTTATAATGCCGAGATTGGTCCAATCCAGGACAAGCGAAAAAAGTACTCAGCTGCTTTGCTTTTTGGTGCGTTGGTTTGTGGTGTTATGTTGGCTAGTCTTAGGGATAAGGTTGACCAGAGCCTGTGGACGCCCGATGATGTGGCTAGGCGTATCGGTATTCGAATAATTGGTACCACTGCGAGTTCACAGACTATAGAGCCGGCTCTTCTGACGGAACAAATAGCTGGCGATTACCAAACTATTCGCACCAACCTGGGCTTGCTTGATAACGAAGGAATGCCTAAGAAGTTGGCTGTTACGAGCCCGGGCATGGGAGAGGGGAAAACTACTTTTGCAATTAATTTGGCAACAAGTATGTCCAGGTCCGGAAAAAAGGTTTTGCTGATAGATGGTGACTTAAGAAAACCTGATATTGCGTATCTTTTGAATCTCCCCGATACCTCAAAAGGCCTTAAAGATGTGCTTACCGGAGGCGAATTTGAACAGGCAATTTGTTCTGTTCCTTCGAGCAGTTTAGATGTCCTGACGGCAGGTTCTCGCAATGGGAACGATGCTTATGAACTCTTGGCTTCACCGAAGGCAGCACAGCAGATAAATAAGCTCAGCAGAAACTACGACCACCTGATTATTGATACTCCTCCCGTGCTTGTATTTCCTGATGCTTTGGTGTGGGCCAGGATTGCAGATGCGGTTATATTAACCAGCTTCGCAGGGCAAACTACTGCACCAGACCTCAAAGAAGCAAAGAAACGACTGACACAAATAAATGCAAGGGTGTTGGGTTCTGTTATGAGTAACGTTCGAACTACTCACAGTTACCAGCGCTATGGTTATTATTCACAGGGTTCAAAGTCGGGCAGAAGCACCAAGCAAGATAAGATAAGGCTATTATTACCCTCATGGAAAAGGGAGAAAGACACCCACAATTCTAACTCATAGACTTAACTATCCTTCAAGTGATAAGCTCATTAGCTCCAAGGCGAGGATAGGATTTTGTTACTTTACTTATGAAGCTGATTATCATACGCGAAAGCAAAAACGCAGCAGACGGTAATGGAAAAGGTCTGCTTCGGTTTGCTCTTTCCAGCAAGCCTCTCGCTGATGTTATTCTCGATGGGATAAGCAGAAACCTACGCAGCAAGCACGGCACGGTTCCCCATCTGCAGTTTTTCACAAAGCGCAGGCGAGATGACGTAATATGCGCCGTTCCGGAAGAATGGGGCATCGAGCCCACCTCACCTAATTTCAAGATGTATTGCAAAATGGATACCCATAATTCAAGTGCTCACAAGGTAGTAAATTATACGGAAAATGTTCCAATCTTTTCTATGTTTCAGCGGGAGCTCAAACGAGAGGCCTGGTTTGTTGTTTCCGATGGGCGGTTCGCTACGCAGGTTGACAATGAATTGCTCGATAGGGTGCTGGCCGGCACTCAGGCGGATGTAGTTGTGGTTAATGTAAAACCTGGGCTACTGGCATGTCATGAGAAGGTGCGGTTAACAAACCAGAATAAAGTGGCGGGTTTCCGTAGGTTGTACTCTGACCCTGCTGAACCGGCACCCATACCAGTTGATTGGCCTAATTATATCTTTGTTAAAACTAATGTTCTTGAGCGGGCCCTGATTAACCGAGCCATTCCTGAGCGTTTTTCCACTTTTTTAGAAAAGTGCTGGTCAAGTGCTTTAACACTAAAAACGGTCAATGTGGCCGGGGAAGCTCTTGATTTGGAAACAGGACCGGGATTACTTAATTTTTGTATGACAAAACTATTGAAAATTCATAATCCAAAGTTCAAGTTTCGAAATTCAGATATGATGTCGCAGGATTCAAGATTTATTGGGAAGGTGTTGTTAGGAGAAAACATTCGTATCGGCCCGAAAGTTATCGTTATGGGCCCGACCATTATTGGCGATAACGTTATAATTGAACGAGGTGCTGTCATAAATTCATCGATCATTGGCTCGGATGTTTTGATATCTGCGGATCAGATTATACAACACCGCATTATAAAAGCACCAGAATGCGACAAGAAGAATCCAACTCAAACTGAAGACAGTAATTCAAAACTTGTTTGCAGTGAGAAGCTGGATTTGAACTATCCGCAAAAGGCAGATAATGTCTTCCGTGATTGTCGCAGATTCTCCTATCTGGGCAGCATAAAACGAATTGCCGATTTTTTCGCCGCGTTAATAGTGCTGATTCTATTTGCCCCGGTTATGCCCTTCATTGCCTTGGCGATAAAAATGAGCTCACCGGGTAAGGTATTTTACAAGGATAGACGCCAGGGGCTACATGGCAAAGAATTTAACTGTTTGAAGTTTAGAACTATGACCGTCGGAGCTAATAAGATACAGGAGAAATTAAGGATCATTAGTGAGGTTGATGGCCCGCAATTCAAGATGGAAGATGATCCCCGGCTTAATGCCGTCGGGAATTTTTTGCGAGAGACGTATATCGATGAGATACCACAATTCTTTAATGTTTTGCTTGGTCAGATGAGTGTCATTGGGCCAAGGCCTTCACCAGAGTCGGAGAATACATTATGTCCCTTTTGGCGTGACGCTCGGCTGTCCGTGCGCCCGGGAATAACGGGACTCTGGCAGGTTTGTAGAACCAGGCAACCAATGAAAGACTTTCAGGAGTGGATCTATTATGACACCAGATATGTCAGGGACCTGTCATTAAAGATGGACTTATGGATATGCTGGAAAACGGTTGTAAAAATGGTGGAGAACTTCATTAAACAGTTCTAACTGTACGCAAAAGAGGAAGGTAGAAAAATGGCAAAAAGGTACTTTAACTGGAAATTAGCGATTGTGTTGTTAATAAGTGTTGTTGTTTTGGGCATAACTGCCTACGGGTTGCGGCAGTGGCAAAGAGGTCACAGAGCTGAGCAGGGATTGGAAGCTGGTATCGAGGCGTATGAACAGCAGAAATGGGAAGAAGCAGCAAACAACTTGGGCCGTTATCTTGGCATCAATCAAAATGACGTGCCGATATTGCTAAAATACGCTGATGCGCAGCTAAATAGAAGACCCGTCAGATCCGACAACATTCAGCAGGCAATAGCAGCTTATCGCGCTGTTTTAAGAGCAGACGGAAGAAATTCTGAAGCTACCATGCGACTCGCTGAAATCTATTTAGGCATCGGCAGCCCCGGTGAGGCTGAATTAATTGCCAGAAGGCAACTCGAGGGGGACTCCGTTTCGCAGGAAGAACGAGTAGTGGAAACGCAAACGAAGAAAGACCCTGGGCTTCGCAGGATGTTGGCACTGGCGCTGGCCAGCCAGAGAAGGTTTGATGAGGCAGCAACAGAATTAAAGGCGATCATAAAAGAGCATCCTCAAAATAATATATTAGCCTACGAAACTTTAGGTCAACTTACGGAGCAACGACCGCAGGATTTTATCGAACCTTCGGTTTATTGGTTCGACCAGGCAGTAAAGGAAAATCCCTCCTCAGCTTTGGCTTATCTAATCCGGGCTGGTTTCCATCTGAGAAGCAAAGATAGACCGAAAGCATTGGCCGACTTGGAGCAGGCCCAGAAGCAGGATTTATCCGACCCTATAGTACGCTTGCGCCTTGCAAATGAATTCATCAAAGCCAATGTACTCGATAAGGCAGAAGACCATCTCGAAGCTGTCCAGCAAGCTGCACCTACCGAACAGATGCTCTGGCAAATCTGGGCGGAGCTTGCACAGAAATCACAATCCCAGGAAATGATGTTGAAGACAGCCGAAAACGGACTAAAAGAACTTGCTTCTCAACCTTGGGATTTTATGCCCCTCGCCGCTGAACTGTTTATTCGTTGCGGTCAGCTTGACCGCGCCGCTGATTGCATCTCCAGGCTGGAGGAAAAAGACATTGTTCCTGCTGTTGTTGTTTTTCTGGAAGGCCTTATAGCCGACCGGAAAGGACATACGTACGAGGCTATCCGATGTTGGAACAACGCGATAGGCTTGGGAGGCAAGTCACCGCAAATTCGGCTGGCATTGGCATCAGCTTATTCTCGTTTAGGTGATACACAATCGGCACTACGGCAGTTACGCACCCTTGTTTCTGATAGACCTGATTTCTTCAATGGACGCTTAGCACTCGCCAAACTGTTGGCTCAGACAGGATACTGGGCCGAAGCGACGGAGTACGCCGTGGCGGCATTGCAGCTCTCACCGGAAAACGTTGAGGCTGCTTTGGTACAGTTACAAGCCCGGATGCAACTGTTGGCGGTACGTTCGACAGACGAAAATACACAAGTGTGGCAGGATGTGGAAAAACAATTGGCTGCACTGGAAAAAGCTACTGATGGCGCCGATGAGGTTAAACTTTTGCAGTTCCAGCTTGCGATGCAACAGCGAAATTTTTCCAACGCTAACGCTTTGCTGACCCAACTAAAGAAATCTCGTCTTTTAAAGGTGAGAATTGCTATAGCTGAAGCTGACTTGCTTGTTGCTGAAGAAAAAGAAAAACAGGCAATCTCTCTGTTAGAACAAGTAATAGAGGAATTTCCTCTGGCTGTTGAGCCGATAAAATACCTTGCGATTTTGTCGGCCCGGCAGGGCGATCATGAAAGATGCCAAGTTGTGCTCAAGGATGCATTAGAACGCATTGAACAACCCATTGCCCAACGAGAATTAGGTTTATTGCTTGCTCAAGTTTACACTCAAGAGGCAGATCTGGAAAATGCGTACAGAATACTTGATGCAATCTCGCTAAAGCTGCCCAATGACATCCCTGTCAAGTGCAGACTTTTAGCATGCGAACAGGTCATCGAAAATCCTGAAAGAGCCCAAAAACTCGTCGACGATATTAAGTCCCTTGAAGGGGAGGATAGTTGGCGATGGCGTTATGAACAGGCGAGGGTCTGGTTCACCATGGAAGATTTCAAAAAGCATTATCCCCGGATTATTCCTCTTCTGCAAAAAAATCTGTTGGCTAATCCTGATGATCAATCAAGCCGTATTCTTCTTGCAACATCATATGAGCGAGCTGGTGAGCTGCAACTGGCGATTTCAACATACAGAGATGCCTTGAGTCGGTCACCTGATGACCTTCGCGTAATTATCCCAACCGTTGCAGCACTGTATAGAGCACAGGAATATGACCAGGCAGAGCAGATTCTGAATCGCGCTTCCCAGGAACAGCTATATCATCCAGAGCTTCAAAAATTACAATTGCAAAGCCACCTCAGACGTGGCCAGCTAAGCTTGGCATCGGACATTCTGGAGAATTTGATCGGCAGTGACCCTAATAACCAGGCTGCCTGTTTGTCTCTTGCGTTACTTAAAATGCGGCAGGACAAATTTACTGAAGCGGCGGTACTATTGGATAAACTAAAAGCCCAGGACCCTAACTCGCTACCGGCAACCTCTGCACAAATCCAGCTTAATATTCGACAAAATAAACCTCAGGAGGCGTTAATACTTTGCGATGAAATAGTGAAGAATCTTGACAATGCATCAGCTTATATTCTTCGTGCTAGAACACTTGCTTCTCTTAGTCAGATCGATAAGGCGACAAAAGACTTTGAGCATGCTACAACTATCGAACCTGACAATGTTGAAGTGTGGGTAGCCAGGAGTGATTTCTATCATTCAATGGGCCGACCGGTCGAAGCGATCGCTGATATACAGCAGGCACTATCTCTGGCTCATGATGACACACGAGTCCAAAGCCGTGCTATTTCTTTGCTTTTGGCATCTGATGACTTCGACAACATTCAGCAGGGTAGAGTTATTCTTGAAAAATCATTGGAATCAAGTCCTGATAATATAGAACTTCGGTTGTTAAAAGCGCGTTTAATGCTTGCTGAGGCAACAGCACCGGCTGTTGAAAGCGCTAAGCAGATTCTTCAAAAGATAACAGAAGACCAACCCAAAGTTGTTGAAGCTTGGGCGCTGTTGGGCCAAATCTCGCTCATACAGGGTCAATCCGGAAGAGCTATAGATACCGCTTTGCGAGGACTTGTCCATAGACCCAATGATAGGGGGCTGCTCTTGTTAAAAGCTCGTGCGGAGGCAGCAAGGTCACCTGTCTTGGCGATTCCTACCTTTAAAGTTCTACGGGAATTGGATTCCAACGATGTTGATACAGCTGTGCTCTTGGCTGATACTTATATTGCGACAGGTGAGCCTGAAAAAGCCGTAAATCTACTAAGAGAACAGCTAAATACTTGTGATGTCTCAACTCGCCGAAGATGCAACATCGCTCTGGCTGTTGCATTGTATAAAAATGGCGACAAGGAAGAAGCTCAAAAGAAATTTGACTCTTTGCTTCAGTCTGAACCAGATAGTCCCAGCCCCTTGTTAGCACAAGCCAAATTGTTCGAGGACGACAAGCTCTGGAAGCAGCTGGGCCAGAAGGTCTCTGATTGGTACCAGCAGCACCCGGAAGATACTCAGGTACCACTCACCATTGCCGGGAACCTGATAGCAATTGATGATCCTAAGGCTAAAAGCGCAGCCGAGGATATGCTTCGCATGATTTTGAATAAGGATTCTAAATGTACTGAAGCTATGGCTGTTCTCGCTATGCTGTTACAAACTACCGACCGTTTTTCTGAATCTGCCGTACTCTATCAGGGGCTGCTTGAGATTGAACCTGATAACCCAATCGTCATCAATAACCTCGCTTGGATCATGTGTGAAGAACAGGGCAAGTACCGGCAGGCACTTGAGCTTGCCCAGAGGGGGTTGAAGATTGCTCCTCAGTATGTCGATCTTATTGATACTCACGGTGTCATACATTACCGACTGGGCGAGTTTGACAAGGCCGTTCAGGACTTCACTGAGTGTATTAAGCTCTATCCGAGTACAGCGCCACAAAGTGTCGCTTCACGTTTTCATTTAGCAAGAGCTTTTGCAAAACTCGGACAAACGCAAAAAGCAATCGAACAGTTAAACCAAACTCTGGATTTAGAAAGCAAAATCGGGTCTTTATCAATGGCAGATTTGGCTGAAACACATCGTCTGCTGGAAAAATTGACAAAAGGAGGCTAAAAATGTCTGAATTGCTAAACGCAACAGTAGAGATTGTTGAAAATAATAATAATCACTACGAGTGCCCCAAAATCATTTTACTTGATAAAAAGCAGTGGATATATGTACAAAACCGACACAATTTGACTCCTCGCGAACGTCAAATAGCCGAGCTCGTTTGCCAGGGTCTCAGAAATGGTAAAATAGCCGAGCATCTGCGTATAAAACCCGGTACCGTAAAAACACACATAAGAAATATTTATCGAAAGGTCCAAGTACAAAGCAAAATTGCGATGCTTTTAAGATTCGTAACAGAGGCAAGAATACTTTCCGAAAGATACAACGAGTCACATCGCATTTGTGTAGCAGAATAAAAAAATCACACCAGGATATTTCTTATCCTTAACTTCTTGACCTCTGCCTTTATAAGCACATCAAAACAACTAAAAACACCCCACGGCTCCTGAGCATTTCATCCTTTCCGTAAAATCATTATCTGAATACGTATTGTAACCGGCTTTTTCTATACCACTAAAGGAATAATCCATAAAGGGTATCTTAATTGATTAATTGGTCCTCGTTCTAACTAACGTCCTAAAATAAACCACTTTTTCTTTTAATTTCACTTTTTCTCTTGACATTCAAAATATAAGTTGGTAAATTTACATCTTAGAGGGTACCTCAATGGAGGAGGACTACACCTCAAGTTTATATGGTTTTTTATAGGGATGGATCCCATAATACCTGCTATGGGACTGGACTCCACAGCAGAAGACGAAGGAGTGTTTTTTAGGGAGTAGGGAGCGAAGGAGTGGTTTTGAGGAGACGGAGTCAGGGATGGATTGTTTTGCTGTCGTTTCTTATTGGTGCGTCAGCAAATGCTGCATTTACGGTAAACAATTGCAGCCATGCTGTGGTTTGCAATTTGTCCTCAGTCTCGGATACAAAGACTCAATCTTTTTCTAACGTAATTCACATCGATGAAACCACTAGTTCGATTCTTAATGATGTTGACACCGAATTTCTCAGGCTACCAGTAGCTTTCAGGGACGCGTCAGCTTCGCCTTGTGACCACGCTAAATCTCTGCCGGATGTCCCAGGAGCGATTTCTCTCGTTCTGGCGGGACTCTTTTGTATTTCATTAGTTAAAGACCATAGCATTTGGTTAGCGGCTCTGGCCTTTCTTTTATGGCTTGGCCAGGCCGGGTTTGATGCTCTACCGCAGTTGACTTCGCGTTTGCACAGTGTTAGAAGGTCTAATCAAAAGTCTTTTCAGAATACCGGACATCTGTCCAAACTTGGGAATTCTTTGTTTGTATGTGGTAATTCTGCTTCAGGGAACATGTTCCCACACAAACCTGCAATTATAACAACACACTATAGCACAGAATTGTTTTTCAACTTCCAAGCTCTAAAACCGGAGCTACCCGTTCTATTTTCACCGGCTTCTATTTTTGTTAGTTTGGCCCGTGGTCCGCCTAAAACGCTCCTCGAGAAAGGCTTTTTTCAAGCATGGAAGGCTCAGGAAAGCTAAATTAGGTAATTTAATCGTTTAGCTCAGCTAACGCTGAGACAAAAGGAGCAAATAATATGTGTGTAAAAAGGATTTTACTTGGATTGGTAATATGTATTTTGATGACTGCGCCTGTTGTTGCAGTACCGAGCCTTGGTTGGTGGGAAAGAGGTGCTCCGGGAGCTACATACCAAAAATGGACTTTTGATGATAATGATAATCCTGCGGCGCCTGAAATTGACCAGAATCCATTCGGCACTGCTCAAGCTACTATGACTACTACTGGTAATCCGGCTTTATTTGGTTGGATGGGTGGCTATTTAGGTCGGTCGGGTGTCTGGATCGGAAAGCTCCTTGACATCGAACTATGGATCCCGAACCAGTTTGGTCCCAGAGAATATAAGGAGATTTGGCTTGAGATGGAGTTCCGTGCAACAAGTGGTAATATATCGATTACCCCGGTTTACTCTGGTTCACCAGATGGTACAGTAACCTTAATTGACCAGGATATACAGCTTGTTGACCCAGTTAATTACTGGTACAGATGGACGGCTGGCTGGGTAATCACTCCAAATCCGAATGAAGAGTATATTACCATTAATCTCGGTGGTAGCGGTGGCCAGATAGATTATGTAGCAGTGGATACAATTTGTATCCCTGTACCTGGTGCATTTCTTCTAAGTACTATTGGCGTAGGCCTTGTTAGCTGGCTTAGGAGACGAAGTATCTATTACTAAGGTTTACCTTGAGCACAGGATATTAGTTTTATCTACAAGGTGATTGATTTCTATTAGGAGGATAGTGTGATGAGAAAAGGACTACTCGTAATTTCTGGATTGATGTGCTTGACGTTTGTAACCCAGTC
>CAYSLN010000009.1:12797-23442 GCA_964431825.1 uncultured Pirellulales bacterium
AGCTGTAGACCGTGTGGTTGTTGATACTATCTGTATCCCTGAGCCATTAACAATTTGTTTTCTTGGCCTTGGGGGGATAATGTTACTGCGCAGGCATAGGATGTCGTAATGCGCAAACACGCACCTATAGGATAGGGGCATGGAGGACGGTGCTATTCTATAAATGTGAGTGTATAAACTGGCCGGGGCAGGATGGAGCTGATGTCCCCGGTCTTTTTATTTATATCCGATTTGCACAGGGGCAATAAGACTGGTTCTCAGGCAAAATCATCAACTCTGTAGTTTGTCGGACCTGTGTTGAAGGCCAAGTAAACTGTTCTATATTCATATTTCCAGTTGAACATTTTAAGAAAATGACGATATTATGTAGTAGATAGCCGTCAACTGACGATATACCCTTATTTAAGAGCAATACTATGGGTCTTTACGATAGAGATTATACTCAGGCGGATTTCAGGTCGCAGTTTCACGGTGCCCCCCAGATGCGGATGGCCTTCCCTCGGCTTACACCGGTCGTCAAATGGCTCTTGATTATCAACATAGTAGTATTTCTTTCGGGGTATCTAATACCACAACTCGCTAATTTTCTGTTTAATTGGTTCTCTGTGTGGCCGGTAAGTCTCGAAGTGTCCCTGCAGCTTTGGAGACTTATCACATACCAGTTCCTGCATGGTGGACTGAGACATATTTTCATCAATATGTTTATATTGTATTTTTTTGGGTCGATGCTCGAAAGATTTTGGAACAGCAGGAAATTTCTGACCTTCTATCTTATTTGCGGGTCCATGGGAGGAATATTCTACCCTGTGCTGGCCCATATAGGCTGGCTCGATGTTGCTCCCTTAATTGGTGCCTCAGGTTCTATCTTGGGAATGCTTGCTGCTGCTGCGGTTTTGTTTCCGAACATGATTGTTTATGTAATTGGTATATTTCCTGTGAAGATGTCGGTCATTGCGATTATTCTGGTGGTTATAAGCATATTGTCTGTGCTTCGGCCCGATCTCAATGCTAATGCTGGCGGCGAAGCGGCGCATCTCGGCGGTTTGTTTGCAGGCGCGCTCTATGTACTTTCAGAAAAGTGGCGACCAAAATTCTTGACAAAATTCCACACAGGTTTGCGGGAAAAGAAAATGACCGAGCACCAAAACCTACAGGTGGAAGTCGACCGCATCTTGCAGAAGGTTCACAACTCCGGTGTGCACAGACTAACCTCGAAAGAAAAAAAGATACTCAAAAAAGCTACAGAAACCGAACAAAGACGATTCAAATTATAAAAGAAAAGCCCTGCAAAAATCTTGCAAGCCTCCGGTCTTCCAATATCTCTCCCTCTTCTCAAGGCAGAGCTGTTAAACACAATTTCTTTGCTTACTTAATTAATCCCATCTGAATATTGGACTTTCTTCGGTCAAATACTTGACGCGTGCTTTTACGTTTTCAGCCCTGGATTTGTCATCCTGCCACTTAACAATCTCATCCTTGCTTTCCTTGATCTGCTGTCTTAACTCCTCAAGTTTTTTGAGCAGCAACTCATATAAAATCTGCTTTCGCTTTACAATCAAGTCAAACCTCCTACTGACTACCTCCTCCAATTGTGCAACCAACTCTTCCTTCTCTTTCTTGCTCTTGGTCGCCTTGATGCTAGTACAAAGTTCTTCTCGCTTTTCTTTCAGCTCTAAATCCTCTTTGAGAACCTCTGCTAATTCAGGGTTCCTTCTCTCCTCTTCAAAAATTCGCCAGTATATTTCTCTCACGATGTCAAATTTATTCCAATAAACATCCGGTTCCGTCTCTTTCAGCTTAGCCAGTTCCTCCGCTTTTCGCGGGTAATTTTTCCCGAACCATTCCAGAAATTCAGCGTGCCTCCTGTTTCTCCAGTCCTCCATACGTTCTCTCATTATTTTGCCGAACTCCTCATGGCCGTATCTTCTAAGCTCCGCTTGGAATTTCTCCGGGTCTGTCCCACTCAGCTCTGCAAGCTCTTTTGCCTTTTGTGGCTCGCTCTCTTTCAAGCTGCTGATAATCCGGTTGACTTCCTCATCTGTCAGTTTGAATCTTTCTAACCTCCGCCCCATTCTTGGACCTCGCCTTGGACCTCTTGGATCTTCCTCATGCCAGATACTATTTTCATCCTCTTGAGCCCGGCACGGCAGGTTGCTTGTTATTAAAAGTGCTGCTATTGCTATAGCTAAAATGATTGAGCGATTAGTTTTCATCCGTTCTATCCCTTCCAAAAATCGCTGTTAATTTCTGTCAGTTCCATTTCCAGTTCTGCTACAGCCCTTTCTCCGTTGCCGTCGTTTTTGCCTCGCTGCAGGGTGACTACTTCGTTTTCAATTTGTTCAACCTCGGCGGTAAAAATTGCCAGTTCCGAATCATCGGCGGAGATATCATCACTGTCCCAGATTGCACTGGGGATTATTGAGGCGTACATAGCTCTTCCAGATTCGCCACTGTCTTTTTCAGATAATCTTAAACTAACTGCCACCAAAATAACCGCCGCAATCGCTGCAATAGGTGCTGCTTTGTGAGCTATTTGCTTAAAAACACCTGCTTTTCCTACTGGCAGACGCATGGCGATTTCGGCCTTTATGTTGGCTATGAGCATATCATCGGGTTCGGGCGCAGGATAAGAACGAAGGAGTTCTTCAGCCTTCTCTACATCTTCGACGGCCTGCTCAGCTTTGTCAACATCGTAAAATCTCTCGAAAAGCTCCTTCAGATTTTCCTCATTTTGACCGTACATACTGTTTTACTCCATGAGTTCTCGCAGCCTTTTCAGCCCTCGATGTAGCTTAGATAATGTGGTTCCGATTGGTTCAGACCGCATTTCTGCTATTTCCTTGAAGCTTAATTGCGAATAAAAACGCAACATTATCAACTCTTTCGTATCTGCATTCAGCTTTCTAAGCTGCTTCTGTAATTTATCAATCTTCTCATCGTCAAAGCGATTTGACCATGTTTTTTCCGGTTCAAGTTCTTTTTTATGGGCATCTAACAGATTTCTTCGCCGTTGCTTGACTCTGAGGTAATCGTGGAAAATATTAGATGCTATCCGGAATAACCAATTTTCAAAAGAGCCGCCTTTGTAAGAACTGATTTTTTCCACCAGTTTAACAAATAACTCACTGAGTAAGTCATCGCTAACTGTCTTGTTGCCCGTCAATCGGTAAAAGTAGCCGTAACATCGCCTTGAGTACATCTCGACTAACTGTGAAAAGTACTTAGCATCCCCTTTCTTGCAGCCTTTTATTATCCGGGCTAAATGGTCAGTCTTTCCCAATTTAAGTGCTTCTCTCATATATTAAGACGCCATTCAAACTTGATTTATTGCACAAATAGGAAGGTATCTGATTGGATTTTTCGCTCATCAGATTCCATAGACCCCGAATTATCATTGTAAGCTGAATTTCTATGGTTTTGCGCAAGTCTTTATTTTTGCAGATGTTACATTGGATTTTATCTTTAGGCCCGTTTTTTATGCATTAAAGGCCATTCTCTTTCTCATCTTCGTCGTCAAGTTTCCAACTGTCGGATTCGTCAATGTCCTCGATTTCCCGCTGCATATACTTGAAAATCTTATCCTGCAGTGGTGCCAGCTTTCCGTACCATTTGAGCATCTGCTGGTAGCTGGCCACTAGCATATCAAGGCGGATTAGCTGCCATTTGGCCAGACATTCCGGTTCTTTGATATTAATGAAAGGGTCGCATTTAAAAGTCCTTCGACCGTTGGGACCTATCTCGCAAAACTCACAATCTTTGCATTGAATCATTTTACACCCCGATCTGAGCCGGCAAAAAACAGGAACTTCTGACAAATCCGTCGGCAATAACCTCTTTAATGCTCCTGTAGTGCCTGATGCTCCGTTGTGATAATATAGGTTTAAGGTAAAATTTTACCCTTTTATCTTTTTACTTGTGTCGAATCATACTACAGTATATTATAAGGACTTAAAAGATATTTCAATAAGGTTTCTGAATCGTTTTTTGGAGAAGTGAATGGCAAAACCAAGACGTAGACGTAAAGTGGGCAGTAAAAAACGCCGCACTAAGTGGAAAATACGGCATAAAATAAGCTGATAATTAGTTATGCATCGCGTGTATTGAGTAGTGTGCAGGATATCCGCAATACGCGATACAACATACATAATACGATAAATGAAGCACTTCAATGTAATCTTCAAGCCCGAAGGCAAACAGATTTCCATACATGCGGGTGCCACGCTCGTTGAGGCTGCAGGCCAGGCCGGCATAATCCTCAACAGCATTTGTGGCGGCGGCGGGACATGTGGCAAGTGTGTTGTGAATCTCGAACCTGATGGCCGAGAAGTCTTGGCCTGTCAATACCATGTCCAAAGCGACCTTACCGTAACAATTCCCTCCGCCTCCAGATACTTCGAGCAGAAAATCTTAGCTGAAGGTATCGAAACTGAAGTTAAACCCGACATATATGAAAAATACTCAGAGGTTGCTCGGGCCAATGAAATATTCGGTGTAGCAGTCGATATCGGCACCACTACAGTCGTGGCCAAACTTATCAATATGACAGATGGCAAATCCCTTGCAACACAAGCTGAATTAAATCCGCAAAGTAAGTACGGCGATGATGTCATTAGCAGAATCGCATATGCCGCGACAGATGAAAAATCAGCCGAGCTGCACAAAGCTATAATCGATTGTTTAAATAAGCTCATTACAAAACTCTGTAAAGAAGCTGGCATAAATGAGAAAGACATCTATGAAGTGTGTGTTGTCGGCAATACAACTATGAATCACATTTTTCTCAAGTTCCCGGTGAAGCAGCTTGGCCAGGCACCGTACAAAGCACATTCTCTCGATTCCCACGATTTGCCTGCTGCCCAGTCAGGCCTGCACATAAATCCCGCTGGCAATGTTCATGCCGTTGAGAATATAGCCAGCTTTGTAGGCTCGGATACTACTGCCGTTGCCCTTGCGGCCGATATGGATTCGGCTAAGGAAATGACGCTGATAGTTGACATCGGCACGAACGGTGAAATTGTAATAGGTACAAAAGATAATCTCTATGCTGCAAGCTGTGCAGCCGGTCCTGCCCTCGAAGGTGCACGCATAAGCTCCGGCAGCAGGGCGGTCGAGGGAGCGATCGAAGCTGTTGTTATAAACGAAGACGATATAGACCTGGATGTAATAGGAAACTGTCCACCGCGAACTATTTGCGGCAGCGGCTTGATTGATGCCGTGGCGGTACTGCTGGATTTGCATATTGTTGATTCAACCGGAAGATTCAATAAACCGGATTCGTTGAAGGACATACTCCCACCGGTTATTGTCTCTCGCATATGCGAGCACGATGGCCAGCCGGCCTTTTTACTCGCAGAGAAGCTGCTCCTGACACAAAAAGATATACGTGAGGTTCAGCTTGCAAAGGCCGCAGTCCGGGCGGGCACGAAAATCCTTCTGCGGAAGTTCGACATTAAAGATGCCGATATTAAACAGCTCCTTTTAGCGGGTGCCTTTGGCAATTACATTCGAAGACAAAGTGCTTTGCGGATTGGCCTGTTGCCCGCAGTTCCTGTGGAAAAAATTCATTTTATCGGCAACGCTGCCGCCGGCGGTGCGCAGATGATATTGCTCAGTAAAACTTGCAGGGACAGGACAAAAAAGCTCGCTCGCAGGATTAAATACGTCGAGATTGCACACGAACCGGACTTCCAGGATGTATTCGCAGAATCAATGCTCTTTTAGGGCACAGGTGAAATGTGAAAACAGTAGGAGGAGCATTGCCTTTCTTAGAAGGTTAGGTCATATGCCATAATGCAAAAGCGAGGAGCTTTCACATTAAGAGAACACTTAGAATCATTTTAGGCGTGACGCTCATCATTCTCGGCTTGTTGGCGGCTTTAACTCCTTTTTCCCCGGGTTCTTGGCTGGCGCTTATCGGATTAGAGATTCTGGGCCTGAGAATACTGCTTCAGCGAAAGTTCTTGTCTTTGCTCCCGCCCAAATACCGCGGCAGGGCCAGGAACATGTTCAAAAAAATGATGAAAAAATGACTACATACTACACGGTTTGTGGGCAGATATAATCAATTAGCAAAGGCAACTATTGACAAACAAACGCAGGTTGGATATGCCTTTGTATTAACACGACAGTTGGGGATTCGGGAGGCTTGCTAAACTCGTCCGGGCCTTAAAGGAGAATATAATTATGAATAAAAATCTACTGATAGGAGCCATTCTGGCAGCTGGAATCTTCAACGCAATAGCCTTGGCTCAGGTAACAGAGCCAAACGAAAAGCCAACCTATCTCTTCAGCTTATTCAGAGGCAATGGTGAGGACGGCCTTCACCTCGCGTACAGTCACGATGGACTCAAATGGACAGCGCTGAATAATGACAGATCATTCCTCGAGCCCAAGGTAGCAGGCAAACTAATGCGCGACCCCTGTATCTGCCAGGGGCCTGATGGCACATTTCATATGGTCTGGACCACAGGCTGGTGGAACAGAGGCATTGGAATCGCTCACTCCAAAGACCTTATCACTTGGTCCGAGCAGAAATGGCTCGGTGTTATGGAGCACGAGCCCGAGGCAATGAACTGCTGGGCCCCTGAGATTTTCTATGATGACCAGAATCAAAACTACCTTATATATTGGTCCACAACAATCCCGGGCCGATTTCCGGAGACCTACAACACCGGCGACAGAAAATCTGGAGGCGGACGGCTAAATCACCGAATCTATTACGTTAAAACCAGGGATTTCGAAAACTACACTAAGGCCGCTCTTTTCTATGATAGTGGTTTCAGTGTGATTGATGCTACTATCGTCAGGGATGGTGATAAGTACGTGATGTTTGTTAAGGATGAGACGAAAGAGCCGGTAGCAAAAAAGAATATCCGCATCGCTGTTTCCGACAAAGCCGAGGGTCCGTACGGCCCCGCCTCAGAGCCGATTTCACCGGACTGGGTCGAGGGACCGACGTCACTCAAAATCGCTGGCTGGTGGTATCTGTATTACGATGGATACACACGTCATCGTTACGAAGGAATCAGGTCCAAAGACTTGAAAAACTGGGAGTCAATCACCGATAAGCTCACCTTCCCTAAAGGTACCAGACACGGAACCGCCTTTATTGTTGAGGAAAAGGTTTTGTCTGAGCTTCTTGAGTTGAAATAATGGCAACGGCAAATCAATCAAATCCACAGGTTAAAACAAGATGTTGACCGTGAGGTAAAAAGTCTTTAGAGTAAGAAAATTAGAGAAAATTGAATTAAAATGAGGTGATATATGCTCCCCGATGAAAACTGTGGCCGATGCCGTTTCTTCGTAAGCAAAGCCAAGCAAGACAATAAAGGTGAGTGTCGCAAGCACGCACCTCACCCTGGACCTGGCTTTTCAATAGGTGGTAAGGATGTCGGTCGGCAGCCACAATGGCCTGAAGTCGATGTTAATTGTTGTTGCGGAGAATTTGAGAGAAAAGCTTAATAGCGAGATTACCACAAAGCAGTTTTAAGTTTTACACTTTAAGCTTTTAACTATACCCTAAAAAAAAGATATACCATATATCCGATATATCCGCAGAGCAGCAGAAAACCGCCTGCCCGGCCGATGACGCGCCTGTTGAACATCGCGATTGAGCCGAACGCCACGCTGACTACAATCATAATCCAGTAATCAACGCTCATAAGCCCCGGATCTATAGTAAACGGCCGAACAACGCCCGCTGCACCTGTAACCAGCAAAGTATTAAAGATATTAGAGCCCACCAGATTGCCTACTGAAATATCGTGTTGTCCCCTGATGGCAGCCACTAAACAGGTCGCTAACTCCGGCAGAGAAGTACCTATCGCAATTATGGTCAGCCCAATAACAGCCTTGCTCAGGCCGACCTGCTCGCCGACAAATATAGCCCCCCGCACAGCCAAATCCGCGCCCAAAGCAAGTCCAACTAAGCCAACAATAACGAAGACTATATTCTTCTTCGTATTCCGTTTTACACCCGGCAATTCCTCACGTACATCTAAAGCATCTTTTCTCGCCAGATATATCGTTACCAGTATCAAGACTGCGAAGACAACCAACAAAATGGAGCCTTCCGCCCGCGACAAGACTAAATTATTCAGGATTGGCAACAATAATAACGTCACCAGTAACAGCGCGGGCACTTCACGTTGCAATGTCTGCTTTTGGAGCCTGAGTGGCCTAATAAGGGCTATCAGACCGCCGACAAGAGCAAAGTTGGCTATATTGGAACCGAAGACATTACCTATAGCTATATTTCCCCCTCCACTTGAGTCTCGTATAACAGCCGCGATACTTGATGCCGCCTCAGGTGCCGAGGTCCCCATAGCAACTACCGTCAGGCCGATGACAAGCGAGCTGACACTGAACTGCCTTGCTAATCCGACAGCCCCTACTACTAACAGCTCGGCACTCTTCCATAATATTAACAGCCCTCCAGCCAAAAATATAATGGCCCAGATTATGTTCATCTTAAAATGCTTTGGGTATTTGGATTTCGAGTTTTACATCCGCTGCAGGACACGTTCAGACTTTTCCCAGAACCAGGCAGGAGTTATGACCTCCGAAGCCGAAAGAATTACTCAGAGCTACATTGACTTTTACCTTGCGAGCCTCCAGCGGCACATAATCCATCTTGAGGTCGCAACGCTCATCTTGGTTCTCTAAATTGATTGTGGGAGGAACGATTGATTCGTTGAGCACTTTTACACATACTATAAGCTCCACCGCACCGCTTGCTCCAAGCAAATGCCCGAGACTGCTTTTCGTCGAGCTCACAAGCAGCTTATACGCATGCTTACCAAAAACAGTCTTAATAGCTGAGCTTTCTGCGATGTCGTTTAGCTCGGTACTCGTCCCGTGTGCGTTGATATAATCAACCTTCTCTGGGTTTATACCTGCGTCCTTTAGTGCCAGTTTCATTGCCATTGCCGCTCCCTTACCATCCGGCAGCGGGGCGGTAATGTGATAACCATCATCGGTGGCACTGTAACCGATGAGCTCTGCATATATATTGGCGTTGCGCTTCTTGGCGTGCTCGTATTCTTCCAGGACCAGAATCCCGGCACCCTCGGACAGAACAAATCCGTCCCTGTCCCTGTCGAATGGTCTTGATGCCGCCTGCGGGTTGTCATTACGAAGGCTCAGCGACCTCGCAGCACAAAAAGAACCCAATCCTACTGGTGTAAGGGCTGCCTCCGAACCGCCCGTTAAAATAACGTCGCTCCTGCCTGATACAATGTTGCAAAAAGCCTCGCCAATAGCATGATTGGCCGAAGCACAGGCGCTAATGACGCAAAAAGTCGGGCCTTGAAGACCGTGGAGAATGGCAATAGTGCCACTGGCTGCATTAGCCATCAGCCTTGGTACACAGAAAGGTGAAATTCTCCTCGGACCTTTTTCGAGAAGCCTTATATGCTGCTCTTCAATTTCTTTGATGCCGCCTATGCCCGTACCTACAATCGAGCCAAGGCGAAAAGGGTCTTCTTTTGAGAGGTCAAGTCCGCTGTCAACCACTGCCTGACTTGCTGCGGCAACGGCGAACTGCGTGAAGCGGTCCATTCGCTTGCTTTCCCGCTGCTCGATGTATCTGGTCACATCGAAACTTCTTATCTCTCCGCCGAACTTTACGGGAAATGCGCTCGTATCGAATGACTCTATTGTAGAAACGCCGCTTTTAGCCTCGCACAGCGCAGTGAAAAGCTCATTAGCGGACTCGGCTAAGGCCGTAACACAACCTAAGCCTGTGATGGCAACTCGCCGTTTACTCATTACGAAATTATCCGCTATTCTTTGCTTTTGGACTGTGCGATGTTGACAATGTAGTCGAGTGCGGCGCCAACCGTCTGGATTTTCTCGGCCTCCTCGTCCGGAATACTCATATCAAACTCGTCCTCAAACTCCATAACAAGTTCAACTGTATCCAGCGAGTCGGCATTCAGGTCGTTAATAAATGAGGTCTCGCGTTTTACTTCAGACTTGTCTACGCCCATCTGCTTGCTTATTATATCGATCACTTTGTTTTCAATCGCCTGGACATCTACCTCATCAACACTCACTTGTTTTTCCTCCCTAAAAAAAAGGAATTTATTTGGATTCCCGAGAAACAGGATCCATTTCGCAATCTTTACATTAGCTCCTCGTGGCAAGACTAAAACCACGTCACGTTATATTTCATTTTGGCGGGTATATTACCTGTTAAAACGCCTTCGTACAAACATTTTTTTATTTTTCTTATGAGTATTCACCCGCCACTGGGTACTAAAAACCAGTCACTAATCGTTAAATACGGTGTATAAGGACTTTACATTGCCATCCCACCGTCAACGCATAGTACCTGTCCGGTAATATAGCCCGCCTCGTCGCTTGCCAGGAATGCAACCGTACTGGCTACGTCGTCAACAGTGCCGGTTTTTCGCATCGGAATTAGCTGTTTTGCGGCCTCTATCACGGCCTCCGGCAGCTTTCTGCTCATCTCGGTATCAATAAAACCGGGGGCAACACAATTTGCGGTAATATTCTTTTTGGCCAGCTCACGTGCCACAGTTTTTGTCATACCAATAAGCCCGGCTTTGCTCGCTGAGTAATTCGTTTGTCCCGCATTGCCCATGACGCCCGAAACAGAACTGATATATATAATTCTTCCGAA
>CAYSLN010000010.1:0-1899 GCA_964431825.1 uncultured Pirellulales bacterium
CTTCGCCAAGGCTATGTAGGACATGAGCTTTGAAGAATCCAGCTACGCAGAGTTCGGGCGTCGGGGCGGCAAAAGGTTAGAGCACCTGCATTGCCAGGGCTTTGAAGCCATCGGGGATCACCTTTTTTTTTTGACTAACAGCCAGAATAAGTGTATAAAGCATGACCTTTGTGGTTTGACGTGCAGATATGAATTGTGATAAATGGTTCTATACCCACAACGACAAAAGTGATTGCTCAGAAGGAACAGAAGAATACCCTGGTTATTTGTGAGCAGCTCTGGAATTGCCCTGAGAATTGTGTTAGGTTGGATAAGATATGAGTTTAAAAAAGATGCCAAGACTGCGAATAGGTGATTTGGAAACTGAAATACCGATTATCCAAGGAGGGATGGGTGTTGGTATTTCTTTATCAGATTTAGCCTCGGCTGTTGCAAATGAGGGGGGTATTGGAGTTATTGCGACTGCTGGAATAGGTCAGTTTGAACCTGATTGTTACACAAATTACATGGAAGCAGACAAAAGGGCCCTACAGAAAGAGATAAGAAAGACAAAAGCTAAAACAAGCGGCATTATCGGTGTAAATATAATGGTAGCCATCTCAGATTATGACAACCTCGTGCAATGCGCCGTGGATGAAGGGGCGAACGTGCTTTTTCTTGGTGCAGGACTTCCTCTAAGGCTTCCTGAAACGTTGCCACTGGACAGGCTGGGGGAACTTGCTACAAAGTTTGTCCCTATAGTATCTTCTGGTAGAGCGACTGAAATCATATTTAGAGCCTGGGAAAAACGATACTCTCATATACCCGATGCGGTGGTTGTAGAGGGCCCGTTAGCCGGAGGACACCTCGGTTTCAAAAAAGAGCATATAAACCATCCTGACTATGCGTTGGAGAAGATCCTGCCGGAAGTGGTCTCTGTTATAAAGCCCTACGAGGAGCAATTTAATAAAAGCATCCCAGTAATCGCCGCAGGAGGGATATATACAGGCGCCGATATTTATAAATTTATGCAGTTAGGAGCTCAGGGAGTGCAGATGGGGACCAGGTTTGTCGCAACTTATGAGTGTGATGCTTCCCCGGAATTTAAGGAGGCGTATTTAAATTGTAAAAAAGAAGATATTGTCATAATTGACAGCCCTGTTGGATTGCCGGGAAGAGCCATAGGGAATAGGTTTCTTGAGCGGGTATCGTCCGGAATTAAAGAAACTTTCAGGTGTCCCTGGAAGTGTCTTAAAACTTGTGATTTTAAAAATGTGTCATATTGTATTGCTCTTGCCTTAACCAATGCCAAAGAAGGTAACCTTGAAAAAGGATTTGCTTTTGCGGGAGCTAATGCCTATCGAGTAGATAAAATCATCTCGGTTAAAGAGCTTATTGGGGAGTTGGTTGAAGAATATATGGCTGTATCAATGCAGGGATCAAGAGTGGGCAGCGATCAATAGTGGCTGGGAAGCGGGTACAAAACGTTTAAGGCTCGGTTCAAAGGTTAGAAAAGGAAATCGAAATGAATATCTATGTAGGAAATTTATCACGTGAGATCACTGAAGACGATTTGCGTCAGGCTTTCGAAGCCTTTGGCCAAGTCAGGTCCGTCAACATCGTAAGGAACAGAGTCGATGGCGAATCAGTGGGATTTGGGTTCGTGGGAATGCCTTCTAAGAATGAAGGCCAAACTGCAATTAACGAAATGAACGGTAAGGATTTGAAGGGACAGACTATTAATGTCGAAGAAGGTCGGCGGAAAAGCCCCCGTTTGGCTAACAGAAGTGGACAAGGCAGTTTTGGCGGCGGTGGCGGCCATAGCGACGGCGACAGACGAGGAGGTTTTAGGGGTGGTGATCGTGGCGGACGTCGCTACTAACAATCAGGTTATATTTGCATTCCTGTTTTGAGGGATTC
>CAYSLN010000010.1:1999-15742 GCA_964431825.1 uncultured Pirellulales bacterium
GCGGACGTCGCTACTAACAATCAGGTTATATTTGCATTCCTGTTTTGAGGGATTCGCATCTAAGTATTCTCGTGTGGTGTGCTATAGTCTTGTGTTTTTTGAGCTGTTTTATTGAACATTCGCAATTGTATGTCAAGAGCACCTAGGGCCCAATCAATGTAGTGCAGTTTGTGGGCCGGACGACGGTGGCCTTCATTCATTAAGCCCTCATGAACGGCATTTAAAAATCTGCTTATCGTTTGAGGGCTGATTTGCGTTGGTTCGACAGCCCACTTTTTTAATTGCTCGTATTCTCGCTGTAATCTCGGTGAGTTTTTTAACTGTTCGGTCGTTAAATAATCGCCTGGATTGTAGGTAAACTGCAGGCCCTTTAGACAGAGGATTAAGGGTTCGTAGTTCGCCCTTTTTTCGAGACGAATAAATTTGTATTGCTGGACGTAAGTTGTCGCCTGAGCCGGGGGTTTGTTTGCGATGTCGTCTCCGCCAAGGTACCAGTTGCGTTTGCTGGTGCGAGCGAAGAGCAGTTCCTCTCCATAGCCGTGGTGTGTTATTTCATCATGGGCCATTCTTGAGACCAACAGTCTACCGGTGTCCTTTAATTCAGGAGCGCCTCCAAGTGCAAGCATGCACTTAACAAAACCAAGCGGTAAAATTCTTTGTTTGTCGATCTGATTATTTCTAAGTTGGAAAGAAAGGTGGAGACTATGTGGGTGGACTTCATAGAAATTGGCGGTTTCATGTATCAGTTGATTAAGAAGCCATGGGTCTGCAGTTGCGGGTCGAGATAATTCTCCGGCGATGTTTAGTCTTCCCGGCGCAAGTTCGAGAAAACCCGACCGGCGAGCCCGGTCGGTTGAGCCGGTATGGTCGTCGATATATCCGCCGAGTTTCCAAAACAAGACATCCAGCTGGAAATCATAGAAGTAATTGAAGCCATCGTACACCGGGTCGGTTCTTTTTTGTATACTTCTTTGTGGCTCGACGGCTGCAGTTCCGAGATTACTCAACTCGATTTCAATTCCAAGCGGGACAAGACCCGGTTGCAAATTCGAACGGATTCGATTCAGATGTGCTTTGACAATACGAACGTCAAACATACTTTTTGCTGCGCGTATCGCATATTTTACATAGTCAATAAGGTCACATTCATCGTAGCGCATTGTTTGAAGACACTTTTCGACAATCAAATCGACCGATGTGCTGTTTGCATTTATAATCTGCAGGGCAACAAGCAAACTAATCGATCTCTTAAAGTACCTTTCTGAAGTGCGCATATGCTCGAGTTCAAAGCGGTATCGAGACTGTATTTGCTCGTCGAGCTGATTGAGCAAGACCTGCCTTATGACCAAAACTAAATAGTTTTTTATAAATGGTTTGGTTTTTTGATCGCTGTATAGGTGTCTTATGCCTGGACGAGGACGGTCGAGTTCGTGTTCAAGATAGTAATCGCTGATGGCATCGGTGCGATAATGGCTCATGACCAGGTCACGTTCGGTAGTTCCGAGCAGCTCCCTGTCAGCGCGGCGTTCCAATTCGGCATCTTCAGTCCGTTCACCCGGTCGAGTACGTTTTTTAATGAATCTTTCGATGCGTTTTCGCAGCCAAAGTTCGTGTATCAGGTTGACGTGGAACCTATCACCGAAGTGTTTTTGCATTGACTCATGGGTTACCAGGTAAGCCTGTGCTTCGACCAGGCCGTTTGCTGTGTTGACCTTGACGGTATCTCTTTCGTAGCGTTTGCCTTCATACTTATCGATTTCAGCCATGGCCTGGGCGGGGACATCGTGGATTAAGAAGCCTTCAATTTTTGAAGAGGGAGCTGCAACGGCATAGAAATAAACATTATCCGGGCTGAGCCTTCGATAATGCGGCAGGAAGGCAGGTTCGGCAAGAAGAGTCTTTTTGTTAGTCTTGGAAGGTTTTCTGGTACAAGCCAGGCCGCTAACCGACTGGAAGATTCTTCGGTCTCTTAGCGAGCCATAGATAAACAGGTTGACTTTCTGTTCGTTCATATTCTGTATTTAATGTTTCTTATCCTGTATTGTGTTTGAATAGTCAATTGCCGCTTCGGATTTGGCTATGTAACTCGAACAGTTCCTTGAACGCACGAATAATTACCCGCATATTCGCACCGGTTTGTGTGCCTGCTGTTCGCGGGTAATGGTGTACGCCTTTTTGAGTTATGCTGTAGCCTTTGCGAAGGGCCCGAGCTAAGATTTCAGTGTCAATCAGGGCACCGGTACTCGAGAGTTTGATATTATCGAAGATTTCTCTTTTGTATAATTTGAAAGCACAATCGATATCGTGTATTTTCATGCCGAACAGCCAACAAACCAGCTTTGTCCAACACCATCCGTTGATTTTACGCAGAAGAGGGTCCTTACGGTTTAAGCGGTAACAGCTGACAATGTCGTATTTTTCTGTTAATGGCAGCAATGGCGGCATCTCGTTAATATCGAACTGGCCGTCGCCATCGGTATAAAAGACCAGTTTTTTTGTTGCCGCTTTAAAACCAGATTGCAGCGCAGAGCCGTAGCCGAGATTAGTCGTATGGTGTACTACTTTGATCTTGTTGTTTTGGCCGGCGTATTGGTCTGCGATTTGGCCGGTGTTGTCGGAGCTTCCATCGTCGACGATAATTACTTCAAAGTCAGCATTGAGTTTTTCCAGGATGGTAGTTGCCTGTTCGACTATTCTCACTACATTGTCTTGTTCGTTATAACATGGGAAAAAAACACTGATAGAAACGGGCGATTCTGCCTTCGAGTCAGCAGGATTTGGAGGTCGGTTTGCTATAGTCACAGGTTACCACCTTCCCTCCTGAGCGTTGCTTTTTAGCTCGTTTTTATATTCATGGGCTTTAGTGGCGTAGAATTTCGCGAGTTCTTTGTTTTTCCGGGCTTCAGGCGTGTTTGCCAAATGGAGACATGCTAACCGTGCAGCCTGGATTATATCGCTATAGCCGTCTTGTTTTACGAAGTTATCCTTGTTTTTTATGAAGTAGTCGACATAGTTTTTGCAGAAATCATAAATCTGAGGTCTTAGCTCTGCGAATCGAGTGGCAACAAGTAATATCTCGAGCATTGGGGCTACTGATGGGTTTAAATAGAAGGCCTTGACGGCGTAATCAAAGCCCTGTTTTTTTGAGTTCCCACCTTGATAATACAAAAGCAGGTGATGGGCCATGGTAAGGGTTTTTGAAAACTCATCAGGATAGAGAGTTTTTCCATTAAATATGCCTTCGCAAAGTTCCTTGCCCCGGGGAGTTGTTCTATCAACGAACAGTTTCTGTTTGTTGTTAACAAAGACAAGAGGCCAGTTGGAGGTGCTTTCAAGGCCTCTTACAGGCATTGGAGGCTTGCCGCGTACTGTTGGAGGCATCAAGACCACCCAAACATTTTGTTTTTTCAGCTGTTCTTTGGTCCAGTTACCTATTTCGGTATAATCAGCCGGGGTCAAATTACGTTTTCTTATGCGGGCACTTTGGACTGTGGGGCCGCCGGAGACAATATATGTCCAAATATCAAAAGCCCTGAGGTCATATGCAGCCTGTGCCCTGCCATCCATGAATAACTGCAATGGTGTTTTGCCTGTGTTCGGGTCGGGCTCCTGACCCCAGGCGATAAAACCACCCTCGGTCCAGTAATTGAGCATTTTGCCTTTTAATTTGTTCATCTTTATAAACTTGCAGGCAGAAAAGGGTTTTAAGTTGGAGGCTGTCATCCGCATAAAGACGGAATTTAGCTTTGGGTCGAGAGGCCAGGGGTCGAGATAAACGCGTTTAAATTTAAGTCCCCACGATGTGCCGAAGAAGGAGACTGCTGCAGCACCTGCAAGTATAAAGAAGACCTTTAGCTTATATGACATAGGCGATACGACCAAGCGGTTTTTTTTATGGAAGTTGTGTGCTGCGGATATAGAGCGGACTATCTGGTCAATTAACATTGCTATAATCGGGCAGGCTGCGATGCCCGCTATCGGGATGAATCTGCGAGAACGGATGGCCATGTAAATAGTGAGGGCAGCAATGGTCATCAATGCTAAATCGACCTTAGGCCATTGATACTCGACCGGAATCTTTTCTTTCTTTTTAGTATATCGGTTGACAAAGCGAGAAGTTAATACAAGAACAGGAGCCCAAATCACAAGGGCTACCCACGCAATGATATACATTACCAAGAAGGGTACTGCAGTACCGACAGGGTTGTCCCAGTCGAAAGCCGGATGCCATTCGTGGATGTCACGCCAGCGTTCAGCATGTTTGCTGATACTGATAACGAAAGTGTGGGTGAGATTGGTCAGGTGGAACGGATTAAACAGAATCACGGCGATGAAGGCCACTATGCCGGCAGCTACGGTGTGATAGACGCCCTTTAAGCCGATAGACCTAAATCTCTTCTTTGAGATGCATGTCAACAAATTGAGGGATACGAACGGCGCAAGCATAATGAAGAGGTATATGTATCCTCCGTGGACGTTACACCAGAAAACCGCCAGTGGGACAATCAGCCAGATATACAATATGTTGCGATAGGAGGCAAGGACGAGTATCAGCAGAAAGACGGCGACCAACAGGTTTGAGAAGCCTGCAGGACGGACGTCAAGAAATGAGCGGCCTATGAACATTGCAAAACATGCGAAAACAGCAGAGAGAGCAGGATTGGCTCCTAATAGTTTACCTGTGTAGAAAACACAAACGACGGCCAATATGTAGAGGGCAAACTTCCAGTAAACGAGGGCGTTGAAAAATGGACTTTCCTCTGAGCCGAGAGTTGTGGACAGCCAGTAAAAGATTACATGTGTCAGCCAGTTCTGGTTAACCCATCCGGTAGGATGCCAGTATTTAACGGTATCGAGGCCGACTTTGTTTGTAATCCATTGAGCCCAGTTCGGCCAGGTTTCGATTTCTTGTTGTGTTGGTCCTGGTTTGTGTGAGTTTGCGCTAAAGGGCTCAACGGTGTCAACGCCGTGATTGATAAAATGCCGACCACATGCCATTGCGACCCAAGTATCACCGGCGGCGACCATGTGCGTTGAGGCATGACAGGCGAAAATAAGCATAGCGAGCCAGGCGAAAATCATAGGCCAGCCGGAAAGGGAAGGATGTTTTGTGTTATTTATTGATTGAGCCATTTTTCCAACCTATCTAATCCTTCGGTAATTTGTTCGAGCGAACAGGCAAAACTCAGACGCACATTATTGTCACAGCCAAATGGCAGGCCCGGGACGAGAGCGACATTGGCCTGCTCCAAAAGAGCCTGTGCAAAGTCCATACTGCCGTTAATTTTCTTACTATTAATACTTCGGCCATAATGCTTTGAAACATCAGGGAAACAGTAAAAAGCACCAGTTGGTTTTGTACATTCCACGCCTTTTATGCTGTTTAGCCGCTCGGCCATATATTTTCCTCGATGCTCAAATTCGATCCTCATTTTTTCTATGGCCTTATCAGCAGGGTCACCCAGAGCGGCGATTGCAGCGTACTGGGCGAAGGTTACAGGGTTCGAGGTCATGTGAGACTGAAGGCGGCCCATTGCTTTTATAACCTCCAGAGGTCCCGCTGTGTAACCGAGGCGCCAGCCGGTCATGGAGAAGGTTTTGCTAAAACCATTGAGGGTCAGAGTCCTGTTGTAAGCATCTTCACTTAGTGAGGCAAAGCTGACGAAACGAGTGTCACCATAGATTAGTTTTTCATATATCTCATCGGAGAGCACCATGACCTGGGTTCCTTCAAGGACCTTTGCGAGGTCTTGCAGTTCTTCGGGGGTATAGGTAAAGCCTCCAGGATTGTTGGGTGAGTTAATCAAGAACATAGCGGTTTTTTTCGTGATGGTTTTTTTTAACTGCGACGGTGTGATTTTGTAATCGGTACTTTTATCGGTTTGGATTATTTTAGGGACGGCACCAGCGAGCTTTATTGTCTCGGGATATGTCACCCAATACGGTGTGGGCAGGATAACCTCGTCTCCGGGGTCAAGGACTGCCTGCATAGCCTCGTAGACAGAGTGTTTGCCGCCGATGTTGATAATGACCTGGTCGGGGGAGTAGTCCAAGCCATTTTCCTTTTTTAGCTTCGCGGCAATTGCGGTCCGCAGCTCTACAATGCCAGCGGCAGCCGTGTACTTTGTCTGGCCAGTTTTCATTGCTTCTATGGCGGCGTATTTGATGTAATCAGGGGTATCAAAATCGGGTTCTCCTGCACCAAAACCGACAACATCCACGCCCTGGGCCTTTAGCTGCTTGGCTCTGGCAGTAACTGCTATAGTTGCCGAAGCCGGCACGTCTTTAGCTCGTTTGCTGGTTTTCATTCTATTTGCACCTTTGTTTGCACCTTTCTAATTCGAGTTTTTTTGACACGATGGGATATATTTAAGACAAAACAATACAGCAGGTCAAGAAAATTGGTGAATTTAGAACTGTTGCAATTGGAGATGCATGAGTGGCAGAGTATTTTGTGTAACTTGGTCTGTCCCTTGACATTTGCGTGTGTTATTGCTAACATATGTGTTATGGCTCGTGGTTTTCAAATTTTGGTTTTGAGCTGTTTTATTATCAACCTGACGGGTTGCAATGGCCCTGAGAAGAGCGAGCCTTTATGGGAGCAAGTTAAAGTTGGCGATTTGGCCCCTTCTCAAGACGGCGAACCACTAAGTGCCGAGTTACTAAAGACAATCAATTTTGACATCCATATTTTTGAAGTTCCGGCTGAGAACATCGGTGAATTTGGCGATCTCTGGTGGATGTTGTATACGAGACCACTGCAATTTAATAGTTATGATGCGTTCAGCGCCAACTCATTTGTAGTTCGCTTTGGCCAGCTCCAAATTTGGGACAGAGTCCACAATTTTCTGGTTGAGGCCGGCGGTAAAAAAGTTACGACAATTTCCATGTTACTGTCTGACGGCAAAGCGAATGAGGTTGCGGTTACCAGATTAAGCAACAGGCTGGTTGTTTCTTACATCTCAATCGACGGCTTAAAGCAAAAGACAACTATAGGGCCTGGTACTCTTGCTCTACGGGTAAAAGCTGAAAAAGTCCCCGGGTCAAGAGGGGTATGTTTGGTTACCGCCTCTCCGGTATTTTCGCTACCTATAACAGATTCAATTCCACAATTAGCCACCCTCGCCAAATCGCGAGAGTTCACATTTTCTTCAGCTACGTTTGGGCTGAAGATGGGTCCCGGTGACTTTATTATTCTTGGGCCGGAGGAATACCTTGGTGACCAGGCAAGTTTAGGCGGCCTGTTCTTCAGCAAACCTGAAGGCAGCTTATTTTTTGGTGAGGCCGAACGCAAACGACCTGAACGTAAACCGGCTGTCAGGATATTGATATTGGTTTGTACCAGGATAAATGATTGACCACTCATGCCCAATCCAACGGTGGCACTAACTCGATGCATTGATTACAGTCGGGCCAGGGTTGTCGAAGCGATAAAAAGGCAGTTTGAACTTCTTGGCGGGTTGGACAGATTTGTAAGGCCGGGTGATACCGTTTTACTCAAGCCGAATTTCATCGCTCCAAAGCCTCGCCATTGTGGTACTCAGACTGACCCGGCGGTAATTGTTGAGACAGCCCGGTTGTTGAAGGATTTCGGTGCGAGACCTTTCGTTGGGGATTCGCCAGCCTGGGGCGATGTTTTTAGCTCTGTAAGGGTGCTAGAATTAGAAGAGGCGCTGAAGAAGCTGTCTGTTCCTGTAAGGCAGCTTGATAAGCCGAAGATGTGTCGGATAGGAGCGAGAGAGACGAAGGTGGGGATAAGCACGGTTGCGCTCGATGCGGATGTTATTATAAGTTTGCCGAAGTTTAAATCGCATCAGCAGCTGAAGGCGACGTTTGCGGTTAAGAATATGTTCGGGTGTGTCAGCGGTAAACGAAAGGCGCTCTGGCACTTCAGGAAAGGTGGAGATACCGGCGAATTTTGCGAGTTGCTTATTGATGTATACAAATTCCTGAATCCCGCTTTGACCATCATTGATGCAGTGACTGCTATGGATGGTCCCGGTCCGATTAATGGCAGGGCCAGGGATTTAGGCTGGCTTATTGGCGGGACCGAGCCTATCGCGTTGGAAACTATTTGCAGCAGATTGGTAAATATCAGGCCGAATGAACTGCCGATGATTAAAACAGCAAGGCAACTGGGGTTTAGCTCGGAGTCGGAGAGGATAGAAATTCTGGGCGATGATTTCCCAGAAAAAGTATGCACTGATTTTCAGCCAGCTGAGCCTGTCCCTTTGAGATTTTCTTTTTTACACGTTTGTAAAAGTGTATGTAGACAAATATTGCTGATGGCCAAGTCAGTCAGGATAAAATGGGGGCGGTCAGCTTAATTTTTTTTGTTTGCGCCCATCGGCAGAACCTGTGCACATTGGAAGAAGGCGGATTTATGTTTTTTGCTTGAAGCAGTCCTCCATAAAGCAGCAGTTTGTTTGTGCACATTCGCCGTTCGATGTTCCAAAGCAAGGCATGTAGCCTTCAGCTATCTGAATAGAGCGGATGAGTTCGGGTTTTTTCATTTTTCCGGGTGTTATCCCGAGGGCTTGAGCTTTTCTTTTTATTTCGGGCATCTTCATGCTTTTGTTATCTATAGTTTTTGCCACTGGCATTTTTCTTCTCCTTTATTTAGCATTATGGATTTGTACCCATATGGTTTTTCTAATTTCCGCATAAGGTGTATACGCTTTGCATTTACTACTAATATTTCGGTCGTACTTAGTAGTTTGCTTGAGAATTTTTGTATGGAATGGCAGTCAAATATAAAAATACCCTGAAATCAGTGTTTCCAGAGAGAGGTTTTTAGGACTAAGACGGGTTTTAATTTTAAGGAGCCCTACCGTTTGGATGTTTTGTGGGACGCAGGGTGAATCCGGTACACAATTAAAAAAAGCAATTTTTGTGGATTCGTTGTCTCTGTGGCTGTTGCTTTACTTTTCGTCAGCCTTTGGCTAATATCTACACTTATGCAGGCAGTAAGTAAATCTGTTAATATCCTTGGTATTGAAACGAGTTGCGACGAGACAGCGGCGGCGGTGGTTGCCAATGGGCGAATTGTTAAGTCGTCAGTTGTGGCTTCGCAGACCGAACTTCACGAAAAGTACGGCGGAGTTGTTCCTGAAATAGCATCTCGTGCGCATATAGAAAAGATATATCCGGTTATAGCTGAGGCTATGGAGCAAGCTGGTGTTACAAAGGATGAAATCGATGCGGTGGCGGTTGCGAATCAGCCGGGGCTGACCATTGCTCTGGTGGTAGGTGTCACGGCTGCCAAAACTCTGAGTTTTATCTGGGGCAAGCCACTTATAGCAATCAATCACCTGCATGCTCATTTGCAATCCGCCCTGCTGGAGAGCGACGGCTTTGAGCTGCCAGCGGTTGCGCTTATTGTATCGGGGGGACATACCTGTCTTTACGATTACGAGTCACCATTAGAGCCAGCGCTATTGGGTTCTACTATTGACGATGCGGCGGGCGAGGCGTTCGATAAGGTGGCGTCGATTTTGAGGTTGCCGTATCCGGGTGGGCCGAGTATTGAAAAGGCTGCGGCGGGCGGTGACCCGAAGTCAATTAAATTTCCGCGGACGATGCTTGAGCCGGGTTCGCTGGATTTTTCATTCAGTGGTATCAAGACTGCGGTGCTTTATTACTGTCGGGGACAGGATATGAAGGGTGAGGATAAGGTTGGTTCGATGAGCAAACAACAGATCGCTGACATTGCAGCTTCATTTCAAGCGGCGGTCGTAGATGTGCTTGTTAGGAAGACGAAGCGGGCGGTCAAAAAAACGGGTGCCAGGACGGTTTTACTCGGCGGTGGTGTTGCAGCGAACAATGCACTTAGGAAATCCCTGCAAGAGATGTGCGATGCTGCAAAGCCAGCCCTGAAGTTTTTAGTTGCGCCAAAACGGTATTGCACTGATAACGCGGTTATGGTAGCCTCTTTAGCGTATTATAAATTCAAGGCCGGGATATTTGCTGATTTGTCGCTTGAGCCTCAAGCGCGCGGCTAAAGCCGAATCTTTTGAATATTGAAAGGAGATTCTCAAATGGCTCTTGCAGTGCGAAGTGTTCGTGTGTGTTTTGTGTTGGGGATTCTGGTTTGTTCAGTTAGCGGATTAACAACGGCACAACCAGCGCCGCAGGGGCAGGACAAGTCATTTTCGATAGTCGTGATTCCATCTGGCTATGATAATCAAGATATTCTTGCAGAGCAAATAAAATGGATTCGAGAGAATGCAGGTGAGTTGGGTATGGCTCTGGTTATTCATACCGGCGATGCTGTCAAAGACAATACAGAGCAGGAATGGACAAGGGTAAGCGGGTCTATAAGCCGGCTTGACGGCGTCGTGCCGTACTTGTTGGCGGCGGGTAACCATGAGAGTTTTGTGACCGAGGGCAGACACGGGCCTAACAGAGATACAGCGGTGTTTAATAGGTATATGCCTGTCTCGCGATATTCCGACAAGCCTTGGTATGGCGGTTGTATGCACGGCGGCAGTGAGAACATGTTCTTCTTGATGGATATTCAGGGATTGAAGTTTCTTGTGATATCTGTAGAGTTCGCGCCGAGGGTGGAAGTTCTTGGCTGGGCCAATAAGGTCGTGTCAGAACATGCTGATCGAAAAACTATTGTAGTCACTCACAGCTATACATTATCCGGGGATTCAAAGCTAAACTTCAAGCTGGATCCTCTGAAGTACAACCAGGAGAACACCAATCGTGATGAGATGTGGGAGAGATTTGTCAGCAAGCACCGTAATATATTTCTCGTTTTGAGTTCTCATTATTTTGCGGTACGCCGCGAGACGAGCATCGGGGATAACGGCAACAAGGTGCATGAAGTGATGGCGAGCTATCTTGACGGAGAGCATAAATTAGATGGTTTTTTCAGAATCGCTCGTTTTATTCCAGAGCAGGGGAAGATAAAGTTTAGAACATACTCACCTGTGCTGGACAAGTCTCTGACCGACGGGCAAAATCAGTTCGAGCTTGAGTATGAGATGAATTAACCGGATATAGTTTGCGATCATCTATTCATCATCACGCGGGATGGACATTTGCAGCCATAATTTTCGTGCACAGGCCAATAAAAGCACTATACTATAGGCCATGCAAGCGCATCAATTAAAAGTACTATTAGGGCGGGTTAAGAACGGCGAAATTAGTATCGACGAGGCGATTGAGAAGCTTCGGCATTTGCCGTTCGAAGATATGGGTTTTGCCTGCATCGACCACCATCGTGAAATTCGGCGGGGGTTTCCAGAGGTCATCTACTGTCCCGGCAAAACGACGGAACAGATAGTTAAAATCTTCGAGAGCCTGGCGGCGAAAGGTAATAATGTTCTGGCTACAAGGGCTGAGCCGGAGGTTTTCGAGGCCATCGCTGAAACGAAGAAATTTCCGAAGGCGCGATATGAGAAGCAAGCGAAGGCGATTGTACTGGAGCAGAAGGAATTGCGGTTCTCCAAGACAGCGGTGCCGATAGTGACTGCGGGGACTGCTGATTTGCCTGTGGCGGCTGAGGCGAAGGTGACGGCAGAGATTATGGGCCAGCGGACGGAGCTGATTTGTGATGTCGGCGTGGCCGGGTTGCATAGGTTGTTCGGACATCTGGAAAAACTGCAAAAGGCCAACGTCATCGTGGTTGTAGCAGGGATGGAGGGGGCGTTGGCCAGTGTTGTGGGTGGTTTGGTTAGCTGCCCGGTGATTGCGGTGCCGACGAGTGTCGGCTATGGCTCGAGCTTCGAGGGATTGTCAGCTCTTTTGACGATGCTTAATAGCTGCGCCGCGGGCGTTACAGTGGTCAATATCGACAACGGCTTTTCCGCGGGTGTTACCGCGGCTTTGATCAACAGAAAGATAGAAACAAACAGGCAGAACGATGCAAACAGTAAATAGTGTACCAAAACTAAAGGCGAGGGCAGTCGACGGTCACAAGGGCGATTTCGGCAAGGTGTGTATCATTGCAGGGAGTGTAGGGATGAGCGGAGCGGCGGCCCTTGCGGGGCGGGCGGCTTTGCGGGCTGGAGCCGGACTTGTGCGGGTGGCAACGGCCAAAAGTGCCCTGCCGATGGTGGCTTCAATCGAGCCTTGTTATACAACTATTCCACTGGCTGAAGATAGCGCTGGTCGAATATCGGCCAACGCGATTAATAGTATTATCGATGTTGTTGCCGACAATGACGTGGTGGCATTCGGGCCGGGGGTAGGTATAAGCGGCGGTCTGCAATCTGTTGTTCAGGCATTACTCGAACAGGAATCGATGCGTTTGGTTGTAGATGGTGACGGGCTGAATAATCTGAGCAAAGTGACGGACTGGCCGAGCAGGTTGAAGGCGGAGATGATTCTGACACCTCATCCGGGGGAGATGAAAAGAATATGGTGGGGTTTGATTAGAGAACAAATGCCGTCCGACCGAAGTCAGCAGGCTGTGCGATTGGCGCAGCAGACCAAGGCAGTGGTGGTTTTGAAAGGGGCAGGGACAGTTGTTACTGACGGCGAGAAAGTTTACATTAACAAGAGCGGCAATCCCGGTATGGCTACAGCGGGGTCAGGTGATGTATTAACGGGTGTTATAACTGCGCTTATCGGCCAGGGCTTGAGTAACTTTGATGCTGCGGTTCTGGGTGTTTATGTTCACGGCTTGGCCGGCGATATCGCAGCTAAGAAAATTGGCAAAGTGAGCTTGATGGCCACCGATATTATCGAGGCGTTGGGTGAGGCCTTTATGAGGATTTAGGAATCCGCTTTTTCGAGAGGTTGTGCAATGACCGAGGAAGTAAAGAGATATTACGAAAATTCGAAGAAGAACGGGGCAACGATAGTATTGTGTTGCAGCGGGGGAAATGGCAATTATAATTGTCGATAATTCAACAGGTTGTTTCAGTGAAGTAAGTTCAGCCATAGGTTAAAGAAAGGACTCATTATGGAACTGAATTTCCTGGACATTGTGGTGTTTTTGGGCTTTGTTGCCGCAGTTATCACAATCGGGCTCTGGAAGAGTCGTCACGAAAAGACCAGTGAAGACTACTTCCTTGCCGGTCGTGGTCTTAAATGGTGGTTAATCGGATTCTCACTTATTGCAGCCAATATTTCCTCGGAACAATTAGTGGGTATGAGCGGTAATGCGGCCAGTCATGTGGGTTTAGCTATCGCCAGCTACGAATGGATGGCGGCGATAACGCTGGTGGTTGTGGCGTTTGCGTTTCTGCCTTATTTTCTGCGGGCCGGTATATATACGATGCCGGAATTTTTGGAGTATCGATACAACGGGACATCTCGAACTATTATGGCGGTGGCCACATTGTTCATTTATATGGTGCTGTTGGGCTCGGTGACATATTCCGGGGCCCTGACGGTCAATACGATGGCGGGGAAGATGGGCTACGACGTGCCGATTGCGACGGCATCGCTGGTTATTGGTATTATTGCAATGGTCTATGTGGCAGCCGGTGGTTTGAAGGCCTGTGCATGGGCGGATCTGATACAGGGAAGCTCGCTGATTCTCGGCGGTGCGATTGTTATGTACTTTGCTTTCAAGATGCTCGGCAGCGTGTCCGAGGCCGCCAAGGTCGTGAACGTTTCAACCGGAGCTGTGGATATCGTGCCTCTGGCCAGTGACAGCGGAGCAATTGACCGGTTCTGGGAACTGAACAGGGTTCGAATGAACATGTTCCTGCCCAGGGACGACAAGGTCCTTCCGTGGACGGCACTTCTCCTGGGCCTTTGGATACCAAATTTCTACTACTGGGG
>CAYSLN010000010.1:15842-22225 GCA_964431825.1 uncultured Pirellulales bacterium
AGATATCACGAGTTGGCCACGAGGCAAGTTCGTGCTTGCAGTGTATCCGGATGACGAGGCCATGAAGGCCATTAAGGCAAAGAATCCATTCGTTCTTCCTTTAACAGCAGATCAGCTCGATGAGTTGGAAATAGCCGAATACACGGTATTCGAATCAGATGATAAATCATGGAAGACAGCGTTCCCAGAGCTGGCAGTGGAATTGCAGGTATATAACCAGTCTGTAATGGAAGCGGCCAAGGTGGCCAACGCCAGTGTCAAAAGCGAGAAGTTTATTGCCTATAAATATGACACGGCCCTGGGGCAACTGCTGAGCAGTGTGTTACCACAGAGGACAGGTTTGGTTGGCTTTGTCCTGGCGGCATTGCTTGGTGCAATTGTCAGTTCTTTGGCGGCGATGCTCAACGCGGCATCCACAATTTTCACGATGGATATTTTCAAAAAGTACATCAATCCACAGGCGGGCCAGAGGACTATGGTGCTGCTTGGACGAATATGCGTTGTGGTGTTCTCGGTCATCGCGATATTGCTGGCCCCTCGATTGGGTAATCCTAACATTCGAAACAGCATCTTCACAATAATTCAGGAAAGCCAGGGGCTGATATCACCGGGCATTCTGGCGGTCTTTGTATTTGGACTTATCGTGCGTAAGGCGCCGCCGGTTGCGGGAGTTGTTGGATTACTTACGAATATAGTGACCTACGGCGGCATGTACCTGATGGGGCAGTACAAGATCGGCCCGGAGATTCAGTTTCTAAACAGGATGGCAATTTGTTTCGGGTTGTGTCTGTTGGTAATGGCTATTATCAGTGTGGTCAAGCCTTTAGCTGAGCCTATCGAGTTCAAGCAACAATCGAAGCTGGACCTTCGCTCTTCCAATGGTGCAAAGATAGCCGGTGTTATCGTCGTGATAATTACGCTGACTCTGTATGTACTGTTTAGTCCGATCGGCCTGGCGAAATAAAGGAAATTTCTCTGAGAGTTACCAAGAGTCTGGAACCTTTAGACAACAGGCTAAATAGTAATAGAGCCATATTGAAGTGAAAGTCATAAAATGGAACTAACGAAAGATGGACAAGCGGCTTTGAACAAAATCTTAAGGCTCGCCAAAGATAATGGTATCGACATCAAAGGCGGCAAGGTAAGAAGAACATCATCACGGTTCTGCTTAGGTGTAGAGCACGGTGATTATAACGGTACGGAGCTTTTTGGCGTCGGGACCGACAGGTTCATCTGGCTGGCGTATAAACCAAATGGTACGGACAAGGTAAGGCTCTTTAGCTGGAACTTTCCGGACGATGGAGTAATCGAATTTAAGATAGGAGACGTACCTGAGCCAAAGTCAGCTTCTATTGCGGATACATGGGCCCGTTTCCCTTATGGTGTCGATTACATTTTGAGACGGGAAGGTTACAAGGTTGCGCAGGGTATTGACGGTGTTATATATGGGAATATTCCCGGCGGAGGGATGAGCCGGTCGGCATCTTTGAGTCTGAACCTGATTTTGTCACTGCTTGATGCCAATGATATTGAGGCGAAGGACAAGATGAAGATTGTCGACCTGGCCCAGGCGGTGGAAAATGATTATATCGGTTCGCCGTGCGGGCAGCTCGACCAGATTATGATACTGTTTGCCCGCGAGGGAATGGGGACCTATTATAATCCCAAGAATCGCTCCATTAATTATGTGCCTCTTGGTGAGGGGGCGACGGATTTTAGAATTGTTGGGCTGGATACAGGGACGGTCCGGCCCGGTCTTGAAAAATCGACCTACAAGATCCGAAGGGCAGAATGTGAAGAGCTGGTCTCGATACTCCAGAAAGCCGGTTATGATATATCGTGTTTGGCGGACATTAAGGACGAGGCAACCTATAAAAAGATTATGGCTGAGTTTGGCGGGAAATATCCTGATTTGTGCGACCGGCTGAGGTATATTTTTGGCGCTCAGAATCGATTTTATAAAATGCTCGATGCCTGGAAGGCCGGTGATATCGAAACGGTAGGTCAAATATTCAGGACCGATGGCGTTGGGCTTCGAGACGACTACAAGATATCCGGACCGGAGCTGGAAACCATGTGTGATATTTCTCGAACGGTGCCGGGTGTTTTGGGAGAGCGGATGTTAGGCGGTGGTGACAAAGGGGCCTCGGGTGCTTTAGTCAAAGCCGATAGTGTTGATGCCTTGAAGTCGGCAGTGGATGCCACTTATCCGGGCAAATGTCCTGATTACAAGGATAAATACGCTGTTCATATCTGCAAAGTGGTAGACGGCGTCAGGGTTCACGAGGGTTTGCTTTGACGCCGACCTCTATATTTGCCTTGCCGATTATTTATCGGTGAGGCTTTTACTGTAGCAATTATCTATGTCAGGGAAATACTCATGCCTGATAAGGGTGTATTTAATGCGGTCGTGTCTTCCAACAACCATGTTGGACATTGTTTTTATCGAGTTAGTTTGGAATTTTCAGGGGCTGGTGCAGATGCTTTCGGCAGCTTTAGGCCGGGTCAGTTTGCCCAAATAGATGTTTCTGATGTCGCCCTGCCGTCGGCGGAGGCCATACCAGAAGATTTGGTCGATTCATCCAAGCGTAAGATATTATTACGAAGGCCCTTTAGTTTTACCAATGTCACTGTCGATGGGAATAAGACTTTCGCTGAGCTTCTTTATCGCGTTGTCGGCCCTGCTACTTTGCGGATGACGACGTTATCTGCGGGTGATTCGATTAGCGTAATCGGACCTTTGGGTAATGGTTTTTGGATACCGAACGATAAAAAGACAGCCCTTTTGGTTGCAGGAGGGATGGGGACTCCGCCTATACAGTTTTTGGTAAAGGTTATTACGGCTGATTATCCTAAAATTGAGGTAGTTGCGTTTGCCGGTGCAAAGACGGCGGAGGAGTTGCCTTTTGAAAACCGGCTGGATGAGATTTCGCAACAGCTGGGGTTTTCGTTGCTGGAGTTCGCCAAGTACGGTGTAAGATCAATGGTGGCAACGGATGATGGGTCGACCGGCCATCATGGTCTTGTTACCGATTGCCTTTCGCAATGGCTCGAGCAGGATGATTCCGCCCGCGATGGCGTCATTATTTACAGTTGTGGGCCGGAAGCGATGCTGGCAAAGGTAGCTAAAATTGCTAACAAGGGGAAAATCGATTGTCAGCTCAGTATGGAGCGCCGCATGGCCTGCGGCTTCGGCCTGTGCCAGAGCTGTGCGGTCGAATGCAGAGTTAACGGGACGAACGAGACCATTTATAAGTTGTGCTGTGAGGATGGGCCAGTTTTCGACGGCAGAGAGGTAGTCTTCTAACCACGGATTTCACGGGCGAGGTCAAGGATAAGATGAAGTATCAAAGATGTAGAAAGCAAATATATAAGTCAAAAGGCATTTAATGAGCGATATATTTTCGGATCGTATATCCGACGTACCCAGATCGTTTATCCGTGAGATTCTTAAAGTTGCTGTAGATTCTTCGGTCATTTCTTTCGCAGGTGGCTTGCCGAACAGAGAGTTTTTTCCTGTAAAAGAACTTCAGGCAGCCGCGAACAAAGTGTTTGAAATCGCTGGCAAGGATGCCCTTCAATACAGTAACTCAGAAGGTTATATAAAACTGAGAGAGTATATCTCAAAGCGGTATTTGGAAAAGAAGGGTCTTCGCGTTCCGGTTGAGAGCATACTTATAACGAGTGGGTCGCAACAAAGTTTAGATTTGTTAGGTAAAACCTTTCTGAACGAAGGAGAGGATGTAATCATTGAGGAACCAGCTTACTTGGGGGCTATCCAGGCATTTTCTGTTTATAAATCAGTTTTCAATCCTGTGCCTGTAGCCGAAGGCGGGATGGACATCGAATGTCTTAAAGGGATAATTTCAACTAAATCTCCCAAGCTTATGTATACGGTGCCTAATTTTCAAAATCCGTCGGGTATTTCGTACTCAGAGGAAAACAGGTATGCAATAGCCGATGTTTTGAAAAACAAACGTACTTTGGTGATTGAAGATGACCCATATGGAGATTTGAGATTCACGGGGACACAGAGGGAATCTTTTAGAAAGATATTGCCGGAGAATGCTATTTTGTTGGGCTCATTTTCCAAAACCATAGTTCCGTCTTTTCGGCTGGGCTGGGTTACAACTCCGAACAATACTATTATGGAAAGACTCATAATAGCCAAACAGGCCTCAGATTTACATACCAACTATTTTGCACAAAGAGTGATTTATCAGTATCTTGTCGATAATGATTTTGATAAACATATAGAGAAGATAATTAAAGTTTATAACAGCCAGCGTTTGGCAATGATTAAGAGCATCGAAGAGTATTTTCCTTCCAGTGTTTCGTGTACACATCCTGAGGGTGGCATGTTCCTTTGGGTGACGTTGCCGGAGGGGATATCTTCAATGGAGTTATTCGATTTGGCGATTAAAGATAAGGTTGCTTTTGTGCCGGGGAATCCGTTTTATATAAACAGAGAAAATACTAACACATTGAGGCTGAATTTTTCCTGTGTAGATGAAAAGACAATCGAGGAAGGTATAAAACGGCTGTCAAAATCAATCAAGACATTATTGGGTTAAGATGTTGTAGTATTTGTCGGGGAAATTTGGTATTTCATACAAACAATGACAGAAGAAATTGATATTTCGGTTGATTTTGCGGGATTGAAGCTGGCGAATCCTGTATTTACGGCGTCGGGGACGTGTGGATACGCGGATGAGCTGGCTGATTTTGTGGATGTAAACCAGTTCGGCGGGTTTATTACAAAGAGTATCACGGTAAAGCCTAAAAAAGGCCATGCGACGCCGAGGATTGTCGAGACCGATGCCGGGATGCTTAATGCGATTGGATTGGCTAATATCGGGCTGGATAAGTTCGTCGAAGAGAAATTACCTGTTCTTGAAAAGTTCTCTTGTGCTGTTTTTGTTAATGTGGCGGGCGAGACCATCAGCGAATATGTGGCTGTGGTTGAGCGATTGGCGTCTGAGAAGGCGATTGCAGGTTTCGAGTTAAACATCAGCTGTCCAAATGTTGAGCGAGGTGGTATTACATTCGGGACCGACCCGGAGCTGGTGGCAGAGATAACTTCGGCGGTAAAGAAGGCTGCCGGGGGAAAAGTTTTGATGGTGAAGCTGCCCCCTGCCGTTACGGATATAAGCGTAATTGCGCGGGCAGCAGTTAAGGCCGGCGCTGATGCGCTTAGTTTGATAAATACCTTTACGGCGATGGTTATTGATATCGAGACTCGCAGGCCGGTTTTGGCAAATAAGACAGGCGGCCTGTCGGGGCCAGCAATAAAACCGATAGCAATTTATCTGGTAAATAAAGTCTACAACGAGGTTGCAAAGGGCAACGGGATACCGATTTTAGGCGTGGGGGGAATTAGTACCGCCTCAGATGCTATCGAATTTATTATTGCGGGGGCGTCAGCGGTGGGTATCGGGACAGCGAATTTTATTGAGCCGGGCTGTGCAGCGAATATTATAGAAGGCATAGAAAAATACTGTGTCCGTAAAAAGGTAACAGGAATCAAAGAGCTGGTCGGCTCTCTTGAGATGCGTTGAGATGGAAACTCTTAAGTTATTACGCAATTATTTTCCGACGGCGGTTTTTACCGTTAAGTGCCTGGTTTTTATAAGCGAGGACTGGCGGGTCGAACTTACCGAACATAAAGACGATGATTATTCGAAATCAGAGATTCGGAGTTCGATTATACGTGTCAGAGTTTTTAAGAAGGCACTGAACGGCGAATTTGTGCCGGGTCATTATGAAGATTTCCAGATTTCCTCGCTGGGTGAACTTGCCGAGCAGATTGAGAAATACGTGCAGCTGGCGGTTGGCTCCAACCTGCGGGAAGTATAATTGAAAACTTAAAGCTAAAAGCTTAAAATTTAGAAGCAAAGACGAAATTTCTTTCTCGCCTTTAATGGATAAGTTGCAAATCGAGAGTACTGAGGGAGGAGTAATATTAACGGTGAAGGTTGTGCCGGGAAGCAGCAGGACGGGTGTGTCTGGTATACTTGATGGGATGGTTAAGATTAAAGTTGCAGCAGCACCGGAGAAGGGAAAAGCCAATCAGTGCCTGGCGGAGTTTTTAGCCAAGGAACTTGGTGTGAGGAAAAACGCTGTCAGGATAGTCTCAGGACAGAGCAGCCCGGTCAAACGTGTGCAGGTTTTAGGAATCTCGGCTGAGACGCTATTGGAAAAACTGAATCTGAAGAACCAAGGTATTAGTTAATGACCGACGAATCATCGGTAGCTTTAGAGAATCATTTCGAGAACGAAGCTTCACTTAGATACATGCTGAAGCTGGCGGCGCCGATGGTAGTAACAACCATATCTCTTACTGTTATGCAGTTTGTGGACAGGTTTATGGTTTCGCGGCTGGG